>CAZCRM010000001.1:0-29232 GCA_964501085.1 uncultured Methanosarcinales archaeon
CTAAAGATTTCTTTCATCGGTATGCTCTACTTAGCAGCTTCCATAATCCTATGGAGGGTTTTGGGATGAACTCAATATATATCCGCTGTGAGCAAAGTGAACAGCGGCGCCAAAAAAAATGATAAGGAATTAGGTTTATATTTCATGCGCCTCGCTTCGCTCGGATAGTTTTTTCAATGATCTCAAGTTATGCGGATAACTATAATCTCATAGTTCTTTCCACCTAAAAACTAGCAAGTAAACTCAGAAACTTTTAACTATACTTTGGTATTTCTATGCTTCATGAGTGATGCGCTTCGAACAGACCTGTACCAACTTACTATGATGCAGGCTTACTGGAATTCAGGGCATAATCCTGAAGCCACCTTTGATTACTTTATCAGAAAAACGCCTTTTGGTTCTTATATTCTGATAGCAGGATTGAATTATGTTCTGGATTACATTGAAAACTTACGTTTTGAGAGTGATGATATCGAATACCTGAGAACCCAGGGTTTTGATGAGGGATTTCTGAATTACCTTAAAGATTTCAGATTCACAGGGGATATCTTAGCTATGCCAGAAGGCAGCATAGCCTTCCCCCTTGAACCCATCATCAGGGTGACCGCTCCCATAATTGAAGCCCAGCTTGTGGAAACCTTTCTGCTGAACAAGATGAACTTCTCAACACTGATAGCTACCAAGGCTTCAAGAGTTGTGCATGCTGCAAGGGGGAGAAGCATAGCAGAGTTTGGGTTACGTAGAGCACAGGGTGATGCTCATCTTGAAGCAACACGTGCAGCATATATAGGTGGGTGTGCCTCAACCTCAAACGTGCTTGCGGGTAAAAAGTTAGGGATTCCCATCTCTGGTACCATGGCACATTCCTTTGTCACAAGCTATGAGCATGAAATCGATGCCTTCTATGCCTATTCCAAAGCATTCCCCTCAAACTGCTTCCTGCTCATAGACACCTATGACAGCATAGAAGGGGCAAAAAAGGCTGTTATCATTGGTAAGGAGCTGGAGAAGAAAGGTAAGAAACTAAAGGGAGTGAGGCTTGATAGCGGAGACCTATGTAAGCTCTCAAAACAGGTAAGAAGAATCCTCGATGATGCAGGTCTTACCTATGTTAAAATAGTGGCAAGCGGAGACCTGAATGAATGGAAGATCGACGAGCTTATGAGAAATCATGCTGAGATAGACATGTTTGGTGTGGGTACTGAACTCATCACAGGTAGACCAAAACCTGCCCTTGATGGAATCTACAAGCTTTCAGATGTGGTTCAAAATGAAAAGCATATACCCAAGATGAAACTTTCAGAAGATGCCGTAAAAACAACACTGCCTGGCAAGAAACTTGTGTGGAGAGTCTATGAAAAACAAAAATTCAAGAAGGATATTATCTCGCTCGAGGATGAGGTGATTGATAACGCTGAGGCTTTACTTAAGCTTGTGGTTAAAGATGGTAAGGTTGTTTACAGACAGTCACTTGATGAGATAAGACAAAGAGCAAAGGATAATCTTTCCAAACTGCCTGAAGAATACAAAAGGCTTGAGAATGCACCAGAGTATCCTGTTGAGTTGAGCAAGGGATTAACAGCATTGAAGAAACAAATGGTGGAGAGAATAAAACGTGAAGAGATAGGATGGCAGAGATAATTGAAGAAGAAGAACTAAGAAATAAAAAATACGTTTTCAAGGATAGATTTCATGCAGGTAAGCTTCTTGCTCTTAAGCTTAAGCAATACAAAGATTACTTTACAGATGCTATTGTTCTAGCCATACCTTACGGAGGAGTTCCTGTAGGTAAAAGCATTGCAAGAGAGTTAGGCTATCCCTTGGAGCTAATAATGGTCAGAAAGATTCCCATCCCCTATAACCCAGAAGCTGGGTTTGGTGCAGTCACATGGGATGGGGAGGTGGTGATTAACCAGAGTCTTCTGGATCAGCTAGGCTTGGGCAATCATGAGATCGAGCAAGCTATTCAAAGAGTAAAGCTTGAGCTTGAAAGAAGAATGCAAGCCTTTGGAAAAACTTTACCTGAGCTTAATGACAGAAGCGTGATAATCACAGATGATGGACTTGCCTCTGGTTATACCATGCTTGCATCTTTGCGATCCATAAAGAAGCATTCGCCTAAGAGCATAGCTATTGCTGTGCCCACTGCTTCAACAAGTGCAATTAAGCTTGTTAGTACTCATGTGGATATGCTCTTCTGCCTGAATATAAGAGAAAGCATGGTGTTTGCGGTTGCTGATGCCTACCAAGAATGGCATGATCTCACAGATAAGGAGGTAAGGGAAATCATTCATGATAAGTAAATACAGGGGATGCATGCTTGGTGCTGCTATTGGAGACGCTCTTGGAAAGCAGAATGAAGGGTTGAAAAGACATGAGATAAAAAATTATGTAACTGACTATGGCAAAGCTTATGAAGGAAGTCCTGCAGAGTATCTTAAAGCCTCTGAGTATACAGATGATACAGAACAGATGTTGATTCTTGCTGAGTCATTGGTTAGGTGTAATGGCTTTAACGTAGAGGATTTTTCACATAGCATTGCTCAATGGGGTGCAAATCTACCAGAGACTAAAAAACGCCTGTTAGGACCTTCAAGTTCCTCTGCAATAGCAAGATTGAATTCAGGAGTAGACTGGAAAAAAGCTGGAAGTCATATCCCTTCATGTGGCTCTGCCATGAGAGCACCACCAATAGGACTTTTTTATGAAAATCTTGATGAAATCGAATACTGTGCATCTCTTTCATCAATACCCACCCATAATAACAATGGCTCTATAGCAGGGGCAGTAGCGGTAGCTATTGGAGTTAGATGTTCACTTCAAGGAATGAATTGTTATGAGATCATAAAGCAAAGCAGTATCAGAGCTTCAAACTATGATTATACTCTCGGAAAAAGAATAGAACTTTCATTCAGGAAAAGAAAGGAAGCTCCTGATAAGGTGTTTTCTGAGATAGGTACTTCTTATGTTGTTTATGAAACCATACCTTCTGCATTCTACTGCTTTTCAAGACATTTTGAGGATCCTGAGAAGGCTGTTATCGAGGCTGTGAATGCTGGAGGAGATACAGATACCATCGCCTGCATAACAGGTGCATTATGTGGTGCTCTTCATGGTGTTGAAGCATTTCCTGAACGATGGATAAATGGGCTTGAAAACAGGAAGAGAGTGGAGCTTGCAGCTGATTTGATTTCTGAGCATCGAAGATAAGATTACAAATATAATTTTTTTAGACTGGAAATCTTTAAATATTATTAATACACCAATAGGTTACCGCTTACCTAAGGAGGTGAAACATGCGACAAATAGCAATCTATGGAAAAGGTGGGATAGGCAAATCCACCACAACCCAAAACTTGAGTGCAGCGCTCTCAACGATGGGCAAGCGTGTAATGCAGATTGGATGCGATCCAAAGGCGGATTCCACAAGGATGCTTGTAGGTGGAAAGAGGCAACCAACGGTGCTTGATACACTTCGAGAAGTAGGTACAGAGAATGTGACGCTTGATGCCGTGGTGCACACAGGATTTGGTGGGATAAAATGCGTGGAGGCAGGAGGTCCTGAGCCAGGCATTGGGTGTGCAGGAAGAGGTGTAATCACGGCAATAAATCTCTTAGAAGAACTCGGGGCATACGACGAAAGCTTAGACTTTGTGTTCTATGATGTGCTTGGTGATGTTGTCTGTGGTGGCTTTGCAATGCCGATGCGGGAAGGTAAGGCACACGAGATATATATTGTGGCGTCAGGCGAGATGATGGCGCTTTATGCAGCAAACAACATCTGTAAAGGGATACGCAGATTTGCAAAACAAAGTGGAATTCGTCTCGGCGGTATAATCTGCAACAGTAGGAATGTAGAGAATGAATTTGAGCTTCTAACAGCATTCTCAGAACGCATTGGAAGTCATTTAGTCCATTTCATACCTAGAGACAACATCGTGCAGAGAGCAGAGATAAACAAGAAAACTGTGATTGAGTATGCTCCTGATTCTAAGCAAGCAAAAGAGTATCTTAAGCTGGCAGAGAACATCATTGAAAACGATGAACTTACAGTTCCACACCCGCTTGCGTATGATGAACTTGAGCAGTTAATGATGGAATTTGGAGTGTTAGAATGAAGATGATAAGAGCAATTGTGAGACCTGAGAAGGTGGAAGAGGTGGTGGATAGCCTGGAAAAGAAAGGTTTTGCCGCTCTAACCAAGATGGACGTATTTGGACGTGGTAAGCAGAAAGGAATTCAGGTAGGGTTAACAAAGTATGAGGAGCTTCCAAAGGTGATGCTGATGATAGTAGTAGAGGAGGCAGATGTGCAATCCGTGATAAATACGATTCAAGAGAGTGCAAGGACGGGTAGTTTTGGTGATGGCAAAATCTTCGTAAGTGAGGTTGAGGAGGCATATACAATACGAACAGGCGAGAGGGGACTCTGAAATGAAGGAAATAATAGCAATAATCAGGATGAATGCAATTCAAAAAACTAAGCGCGCACTTGCTGATGCAGGCTTTCCTTCTTTGACGGTAAAGCGAGTATTTGGAAGAGGTAAGCAAAAAGGATTGCATCTCTTTCCTCCTACCAGCGTTAATCCAGAGGATAGAAAGGGTAATGGAATGAAGTATATACCAAAGAGGATGCTCACAATGGTTGTGCCTGACGAGAAGGTGGAGGAAATTATCAGGATAATCATGAAAACCAACAGAACAGGAATGATAGGCGATGGGAAGATTTTTGTATGCCCTATCAAAGATGCCATCAGAATTAGAACAGGAGAACGAGGCGAGGAGGCGATTTGAATGCCATTTACCCTTTTAAAGTGTGATATACCTATACCAGAACGAAAGGAGCATACTTATATCAAACATTCAAGAGAAAACATTATACCAAAGTGCAATATTCAGACCACACCAGGTGACTTCACAGAGCGAGGTTGCACGTATGCGGGTTGCATGGGTGTGGTAGGTGGTCCTGTCAAAGATGTGATTCATTTAGTGCATGGCCCAATAGGATGCGCTTACTGGACATGGGGTGGAGGTACGAGGCAGAACTGGTCTGATAACCCAAGCTTTCATCGCAAATATTGCTTCTCCACTGATATGCAGGAGGATAACGTCATTTTCGGTGGTGAAGATAAGCTCTATAAAGCCATAATAGAGGCACACGAAGCATTCCCAGAGGCAAGAGGCGTATTCGTCTATGCAACATGTTCAATCGGGCTTATCGGTGATGATATAAAGGCGGTGTGCAAGCGTGCAGAGAAGGAGATAGGAATCAAGGTTGTTCCATTCAACTGCGAGGGATTTAGAGGGTGCAGTCAATCATTAGGGCATCATATCGCAAATGATACGCTTTTCGAATATGTTGTGGGCACAAAGGAGCCAGAATATACCACAGACTATGACATGAACATCATTGGCGATTATAATATACAGGGCGATCTCTGGCTAATAAAATCACTATTTGAGCGCATGGGCATAAGAATACTTTGTACATTCACCGGAAATGCTTCAATCGATGAAATCGCACAGGCACATCGTGCAAAACTTAACTTGATGCACTGCCAGCGTTCTACACCATATATCTGCAAACTCATGGAAAAAAAATATGGGATTCCTTTCGTGAGAGCGTCAATGTTTGGAATAGAGCAAACCTCGAAGGCATTGAGAGATGTTGCAGCATTCTTCGGATTGGAGGAGAAAGCTGAGAAGATTATTAAAGAAGAGGTTTCAAAGGTTGTGCCTAAGATGGAAGAATATAAGAAAAAATTCAAAGGAAAGCGAGTTTTCATCTATCAGGGTGCGCCGCGCACATGGCACTGGGTAAGACTGTTTCGTGAATTAGGAATGGAAACGATAGCAGCGGCTACAACCTTCGGGCATGAGGAAGACTATGTACGTATTTGTGAACGTGTGAAGGATGGTACATTGGTCATAGACAATCCAAATGCGCTTGAACTTGAGGAGGTTTTGCTGGAATTAAAACCAGATCTGTTCATTTCCGGGCTTAAGGAAAAATATCTCTCTTACAAGCTTGGAATACCGTTCATAAACGGGCATTCTTACGAGAAGGGACCCTATGCAGTCTATTCAGGATTCCTGAACTTCGCAAGAGACATAGAGAAAGCGATGTTCGCTCCAGTATGGAAGATGATAAGGAGGGTAAGCAATGCGGAGCGTAACAATTAATCCAGCAAAGATGTGCCAACCTATAGGAGCGATATATGCTCTTTTAGGAATACATGCTTCGGTACCATTAGTTCATGGTTCTCAAGGTTGTGCTGCATATCCGATGCGAATGTTGAATCGGCATTTCAAGGAGATGGTGCAGGTTGCGGTGAGTTCTCTTGGTGAGGATGCTGCGGTATTTGGGGGGAAGACGAATCTAATCACTTCGATAAGGAATATAATTGCAAGAAGAAAGCCCGAGCTCATAGGTGTGATTACAACATGTCTCTCAGAGACCATAGGGGATGATATTGAAGGTATTATCAAAGAAGGTAATTTTGTGGAATCAAAGGTTATTGCTATCCACACGCCAAGCTATGTTGGTTCACATGTTACTGGGTATGACAACGCATTGAAGGCGCTCATAGGTCTTTCAGAGAAATCAGATGCTTCAAATGGTAAGCTGAATATCATTCCAGGCATGATTAACCCAGGGGATATCTATGAGGTGAAGCATATGCTTGATTTGATGGACATCTCCTATACCATTATAAGTGATGTTTCAGAGACGCTTGAGGTGCCTCTTATCCTGCCAAAACTACCTTTTCCTGAAGGTGGAACCTCTGTGAAGGAAATTATGGAATGTGGTAATGCATGCGGTGTGATTGCACTGTGCGAGCATGCGGGTGGTTCTGCAGCCACGCTACTTGAGAAAAAATATGAGCTTGAGTATGATACCATCTGCCCGATTGGGGTATCGAATACTGACCGATTCTTAGAGAGCATCACTGATATAATGGATGCAAAGATACCATATTCGCTTGAAAAGGAGCGTGGAAGGCTCATAGATGCGATGGTAGATGTGCATCAAACCACATACGGAAAACGTGCTGCGATATTCGCAGACCCAGATGTGGCAATTGCACTTGCAGAGTTCATATCTGAGTTAGGAATGGAAGTTGCCGTTATCTCAAGTAGCACAGCGAGCAGAAAGTTCGCACAGAAAGCAAAATCATTCACCAATAAGATTCTGAATGGAAGCGACTTATATGAATTGCATAATGCAGTGAGAAGTAATGAAGTGGATGTTCTGCTTGGGAATACTAAATGCAAGTCGATTGCGAAAGATGAAGGAATTGCGTTTGTGAGGTGCGGATTCCCCGTCTATGACAGGGTTGGATATCATAGGTATGGTATCATGGGATATCGTGGCGGGATATATCTCACGGACATGATAACAAATGCAATACTGGAAATGGAAGACAAGAGGTAAATTCATTTATAATCTGAAATCTCCACAATGTCTTTTAGCTTCATCATGGGGTAGTTTTTCTTATCATCATATGAAAGTTCACCCTCTACTAAGATGTTCTTATAAAGAAGCTTTAGTGTTACATGAAGCATTCTTCCTTCCAGTTCACAGTAGCCAAAGATATTCTTCGTATCCTCTACCATCTTTCTGTCAATAGTTACACTAATACTCTTAACATAAGGTTGAAGACCTATACTTTTCTCTATGGCTTTCTCCAGTTCTTCTATGGTATCCACGCTTACTGGCGTTCCTACAAACTGGTGATACAGTGCACCAAGCTTGATTCCTGCCTCAAATACAGCGATATCCCTTTCATTGATTCTCATACAACTTTCTTACCACAGGATATAAGATATAGAATGCTATTAAAACGAGCAGGGTTGAAGATATCATCTTGACAACATTTACGTATATAAAGAATGCTACAATATCAAGCACAAGAAGAAACACCAGAGGTGTGAGAAACACAGGGTTGCTTGGTTTGGGATAATGTACTGTGCTCACCATAAGCAAAGATAAAAGAACAAGAATTAAACTAAACACCTGCTCAGAATATGGGAAATCCTTTATAAGAAGAAATAACGCAACGATAAACCCACTGGCTGTTATGGGTACACCAGTAAACCCCTGATTATTCGTAGTTATGTTGAAACGTGCAAGTCTGAGTACACCACATATCAGAAAAAAACCTGATAAAAGTATTGCCAAGTATCCAAGGTCTCTAAGAAAAATAAACGCTGCTGATGCAGGTGCTACACCAAATGATATGGTATCGGCAAGTGAGTCAAGGTTTGCACCCAGTGCACCATATCCTCTATACCTTGCTATTGCACCATCAGCACCATCTGCCATCACCGCTCCAAGAATCAGGATAAGAGCTTCATCATATCTACCTTGAGCAAGCATGAGTATCGATACAAACCCCAGAAGAGCATTAATCAGGGTAATGATATCTGCAGGCTTTATCAGCTTGATGATATTCTCTTCCATTCTTCCACTTTCTTACTTCTGATAGCGATGATTGTCTCTCCTGCTTTTACCTTATCCCCTTTCTTTATTATTATTCTGTAATCTTCTGGAACAACCACATCCACTCTTGAACCAAAGCGTATCATTCCTATTCGTTCTCCCCTTCTGACATATGTCCCTTCGCTGATATATGAAACAATCCGCCTTGTCAAAGCCCCTGCGATCTGAGTTAGTTCAAGAATTCCATAATCAGATTGCATTACGATATGATTTCGTTCATTCACATTAGAATTCTTATTAAAGGCAGGAATGTAACCTCCTGACCTGTAATCAATACGTTTGACTTTTCCAGCCAAAGGAGCACGATTAACATGAACGTTATGAAGATTCATGAAGATACTGAGGCTTTTCTCACCTATAGCAATAACCTTGCCATCAGCAGGTGAGACCATATCATCCTCCTCACCTGAGGGAGTGCGTTCAGGATCGCGAAAGAAGATTAAAAAGAAAATCGTTGTAATTATGCTTGGAATAAACAAAAAAAGTAATACAGAATTCAGTTTTGAAAGATAACCTGTGATAACAGTCAGGAGCAACCCACTTCCTACCCATGAGAAAGAACCTTTAGCCAGCATTAAATATACCCCTAATCACCTTCAGAATACCATCAATCATGTCTATGATTTCAGGAAGTATCTTCAGAACTACATGAGAGATTATGAACAGTGCTATAAGCGAGCCTGTTTTTGCGATGATGGTATGTGCTATATAAAAACTTGTTTCTGGGTTTCCAAACCATAACATACCATAAGCATTAACCACAAAAATATTTCTTATGAGATTTAGCACATATATAACAGGTACAGATACGAGAAAAGCGGATGCGAGGCGTTTAAAGGGTGCTCTTACGCTCGCGATGATTCCTGTGAAGAGTGCAATGCTCTCAATAGCTGTGCATGCGAGGATGATCTCAACCCTGTAGCCATTGACTGCAACTATATTCCAGTCCATTCGTGTGATTGTTATTCCAAGAAGCGAGGCAAGCCAGATGGTTTGATTTACAACTGTTGAGATAAGCCACTTATGCATTTCCTGAATTTCAGAGAACAAGAAATATGTAAGTCCGCCCACAGCAGCTGCGGTGGTTGCCATACAAAGAGAGGCTATGATATTTTGATTAAGTACATTTTTATCCTGAAATACCAGAACATATCCTACTATAAAACCTACAAAGGAAGCAATTAACGTAAGCGCCACATTAACATAATCACCGATATTGTAATAATATGGTGTAAGGCTTGCCAAATGTACTGAAAAGAGGCCCCAGCCTGCACCTGCAGTTGTGAGTTTCCATTTATATCGCTTAGGTATAAGCGAGGCTATCATCAGCAAACCTAACGCCAACCAGAGCACTATTGCAGTCATGATTCTACCATGTGTTTTTTGTCAGAATATTTTGTCAGAATATTCTGCAAACTTATTAAATCTCTCGGTTTACAGAAAGGAGAGTTAAGCTAAAGTCATTTAGCCAAGCTTTTTGATGTTTGAGAAGGTTTAATATACTTAAGAGTTATATAAGCTAAAGGTGATTCATGATGAATGAAAAAGATTCAAAGATAAAAGACGCTTTTACTGTTCTTGTGATAATCATCGTGCTTCTGATTGTATATGGCGTTTTGAAACTCTTGCTTTAGGTTACGTTTGCTCCTCCATATCCTTCCAGGGTGGGAGGATATGAGTTACAACTTTAAGGATAATGAAAGGAAGTATTATGAGTACTATTGCAGCCAGAACTCCTTCACGATTGAAGAATTCAGGCACATATGTAAGCGTGCCACTCAGACTCTTGGAGATTTCCTGACCACCTATAACTACGTTCCATCTCATGGAAAACACGCCTATGAGTACAAGTATAGAAGCGATGGACGTCATTATGACCTTCAGAGACTCACGGTTCTTCATTATGATCACAAGCAAAAGAAGAATGAAAGGTAAAAGTGCGCCCATCGTTAATTGTACACCATAAAAAGTAAAGGCAATCTTCTCAGAAAGCAATCGATTAATGATCTCGATTTCTTCAAGAGATTCGTATTTTGCACTTAAAAGCTCTAATAGCTCTAATGTCACATCCAGTATAAGAAAAACCCAGAGATAAAGGGAAAGAGAATAAATGGTATTATGGTTGAGGGAATGCTTTCTTAGTTTCATAGTTATAATATAGAGCAAAATAAGGAGTGCAATCCCTGACACAACAGCAGACAGCAGGAATATGATGGGCATTAGTGGAGAGGACCACCATGGATTTGCCTTAATCCCTCCAAAGATGAAACCCACATATCCATGCAAAAATGAGGCAGCAGGTATACCTATGATGGCAAGCTTCTTGGCGAGTTTTTCATCCTCTTCTAGTGCTTTCTCAGAGATATCATATGAAAAAAGGGCAAGTGCTGAATACAGTACCTCTTTAAGTCCCTTTGAGTTCAAGGCGTTATTTACAATATCCTTTCTGAAAGAAAGCCATATCTCCAGCACTAACACAATCAAATAGAATGTGTAGATATACCCAAAACCCGACATGGCAGAGGTGAAATGGGGCGTGAACATGATTTCAATGCCTCTTTCAGAATGTCCAAGATGGGCAAGAAGAGGCATAGGTGCAACTAATAAAAACGAGAACGCAGTAAGAAGGGCGAATCTTGCCACAGGTTGAATTTCCTTTTTTCCAAAAACATGGTAGAGCGAGGATACTATAAATGCACCTGCAACAAGTCCTGTGATGTAAGGATAGAGAACAATCAGTATGCTCCACTGAATTTCAACCTCGTTTGGATACACAAAACCCGAGACCAAGTCCATTATCTCACCACCATATCCAGCCCGACATAGTACACTTTTGGTCTCGTCCCAAGGTCGGGTTTGAGAACATTTATCCTCTTTTCAGCCAGAATCTTGTTTACAGCGCTATCTTCATCGTTAAGGTCTCCGAATATCCTTGCTCCCACCGGACATGCCTGAACACATGCAGGTAAGAGCCCTTTTGTGATTCTGTGATAACACCATGTACATTTATCCGCTGTCCTCTTCTCGCTATTGAAGTATCGTGCACCATACGGACATGCCTGAATGCAATATCTACACCCAATACAGTAATCATAATCCACAAGAACGACTCCATCTTTTGTCATATATGTAGCCCCTACAGGACATACCTGTACGCAGGGAGGATTATCACAGTGATTGCACAGCTTGGGAACATAGAAGGCTTTTTTAATATATTCAGAGGGAATATCATCAACAAACCCCTTGATACCCCCATCAGGAGAGTCTATCTTCACCTCCCCGTTATTTAGTATTCTGTACCTTTCAATCCATGTCCTATACACTGGTTCATCGAAAGGCACGTGGTTTTCAAGCTTGCAGGCATTGGCACATCTCCCGCACCCAATGCATTTTGTGGTATCTACAGCAAAGCCCCAGAAATGCTTGTTCCAGTCATACTGCGGGGAAGCACTGCCCTCTCTGGCAAGAGCTTCAATAACAACACCTGTAGCTGCCATTATAACAATCTTACATCCAAGTTTGGTGAAATCACGTCTTGATAGCATGTTTTGCTTCATACGAACCACGGTTTATGAGGGTTATGACAATATGCACATTTCAGATTCTCTCCATGGGTAAGAGGGTCTATCTGCGGAAAATCCTTGGGTCTAGCAGCACGCTTATAGTGGCATAAACCACAGAAATCTCTTGATTCATTGGCTGGAGGAGGCATTACTCTCACATTCTTTACATGATTTGCTGAAGGACCATGACAGGTCTCGCAATTAACGGTTTTATGTCTTGATTCAGACCATACCTTGTAGAGTGTGGAGTGGCAGTCCTCCTCTCCACAACTTTTTGAGCCAGCGTACCCTACTGGAAAATTCCTGTTTTCAATAACAGAGTTTGCACGATACCATCCATACCTTCCAAAGGATTCTGGAATCACAAGGCTTCTTACGAGTATAAAGACTATTATCAACATCACCAGTAACGTGAATGCCTTTTTCAAATGTGGTTGCATGTTATCCCTGCATCAGCGTTTTTATCATCATATATCCCCTACTTTTTTCTTAGATATATTATGAGAAGAGCTATTATGCTTGTAATACCAATAAATCCAGGAGTCTCAGGAACAGTTTTGGTTGGAGTAGGGGATGGCTTCACAAGTTCTTGAGCTTTGAGTGCATCCTTGTTTGCTGAGTCAACCTCCTCTTCAAAGCGGGTGAGATTGAACTCGTGCCACATGGGCGGGAGTTTGTTAATGGTATCTAATGCATCATCCACAAGCCTTTTTGCCTCTACCACATCTGTTCCATTCTTTTCAGCCCAGAATATATCCTTCCTTGCCATATCAATGTTGAATTTAACTTTCTTTACTTTCTCAAGCAGATATTCTGCCTTGAGAGGCACATCATAGGGCGCCACCTTCTTATACACTGAATGGCAGTTTCCACAGAAGTTCCTGAATTCGACTGGATTAAGCACTTTGAAGGTATGCGGAGCATGGCATGTGGTACATGTTGGAGCGAGTTTCAAAGCTTCAAGCTTCTTATAATGCTTACTATTTTCAAAATTGTTCAGTTCCTTAGGATGACATTTTCCACAGGTTTTGGGAACATTGGTGTAATACACTGGGCTTTCAGGGTCTGTATAGTTCTTGATACCTGCATGTGCTTTTTCTTTAATATTAGAAGAGGGGTCACCTCCATGACACTTATCACAGGTGACATCCTTGAGGGCATGCACTGACTCACTCCACTGCTCATAGTTTGCTGTCGCAAGCTGTCGTATCCTGTCCTCATGGCACTCAAGAGAACAGCTCACTCCTCTCTCAAGATGCCGAATCCTTATCGCATTGAACTGCTTTTGAACCTCTATGAAAGGAGATAATGTTTTATGGCAATCTATGCATGAATTCTTAGCAGCATCTGCATTGGATACCAAACTACCCATCAACATTATTAAAACTATAACAAACAACCTATGCTTCATTTTTTCAGACCTGCTACGTTTTAATGTATAGTTTCCGTTTTTCCGTTAGTCTCCGTTTTTCTGAGTCTCCGTTTTTCTGTCGGAGTTATGCTGCTCATTATAAATAGTTTTTGTTTTTTCTTAGAAAGATAAATTTAAATATATTGCAGACCTGAAGACAAATAAATCTTCATTATTTATAATGGTGTTGTGAGATGTCACGGAAAAACGGTGCATGGAGAAGTAAGATGTCATGGAAAAACGTATCAAAGTTGTGGATTGTTCTGATCCTGTTGATTTTAACTTATTGTAGAATTGCAGCCTGTGATAGCAGCAGTACCAAATCTGCCCAACAACTCATGTGCTGATTGTCATCGCAGGTTGATCTTCACCTCAGAAGCACAACGAAAGTTCATTGAAATACGCCTCAAGCATATTGAAAGTGGAATCTCATGCTCCATAGTTTGTCATGAGGATAAGCTCAATAAAACCACTGCAAGCACCTATGCATTATGGTCAATATCCACACATGCTCTTTTTGGAGTTACATGTGAAAAATGTCATGGGGGTAATCCAACCATAACTTCCAAGGAAGGAGCTCACGCAGGTCTTTCCAATAAAAGTATAGCACGTAGTAGTACTCCTGAGATGTGTGGTAGATGTCATAAAGCTCAACTTGTTGAGTTCAGGAGTTCAAAACATTACAAAATATTAGAGTCTGGTGGTGAAAAAGCTCTTGCCCCTGCATGCATAACCTGCCATCAGGCACACAGCGTGCGTGTATTGACTGCCTCCGAGATAGAGGATTTCTGTAGTAACTGTCATAATAATATAACAGGTATTCATCCAGATGTACCAAGAAAAGCTGAAAAGGCATTATCTTTGGTTAGTGACCTAGAAGCTGAGATTTCAAAGGCAAGAAGTGCTGTAATCTCAGCTAAAGCATCAGGAAAGGATGTGACACACGCTCAGGAGGAGCTAGAATCTGCAAGAGCAGTCCTAAAAGAGGTACCTTCAGTCTGGCATAGATTCAACCTAACATATTTTGAAACCGAGGTTCAGAATGGTATTACCAAAGCAGAACAAGCTAAGGAAGAAGCAGGAGCAGCTTCACAGGTTACACCTGCTCAAACGCAATCTCCAGGGTTTGAGTTAATATTGTTTATATCAGCTATGCTCTTATACATAATAAGAAGGCGTTAAAATGATCAGGATTGTTGCGTGCTCACTACTACTATTTGTTATTCTTGCATCCTATAGTGGAGTAGCAGATAACTCATGCATAAACTGTCATGCCAATCTCACAGCTTTCAATGAGACTGAAAAGTTATTCAATAAAATAAGACTTAAACATCTTGAAAGAAATGTTCCATGCTCTCTTGAATGCCATGCCAGTACACTTAAAAAGTTTGCTAAGAGTAACTATGAGCAATGGACAAAATCAAAGCATGCCTTATTTGATGTTACCTGTGATAAATGTCATGGAGGAAATGCTTCCTCTGCTGTCAAGGAGGAAGCACATAAAGGTGTTCTTCGATCCTCTAACCCAAATAGCACAATATTTTACAGGAACGTGCCTGAAACCTGTGGGAAATGTCATAAAGATGAACTAAAGGAGTTCAAAAGCTCCAAGCACTATCAGAAACTCAAAGCTCTTGAACAGGCACCAACATGTGATACCTGTCATCAACCCCATAAATTCAAGATTCTGAATATCAGTGAGTTCCATAGCTTATGCAGTAACTGCCACAACCCAGAGATGAGAATCGCTCCTGCAGATGTGCCAGATAAGGCTATTTCAGCCCTTGAAAATGCTGAATCCTTAAAGAACGAAATCATAACAGCAGAGAAGGTTATAAAGCAGGCAAAAGAGCAGGGGAAAGATGTTTCTATCGCTCAAAAAGAGCTTGAAAAAGCAGAATCCACTCTGGATACTCTTCCAGTACTGTGGCATGGTTTTGATCTCACAGCCTTTGAAGAGGTGGTTAACAAAGGAATACAAGCTGCTCAGAATGCACAACAGGATGCAGGTAAACCAGTTTCTACTCCTTCAAGTCCATCACTTGGAGTGGTTTTAGCCCTATCTGGAATTGTTTTAGTATATCTTAAAAAACGATGGAGAGGGTAGGTTATGCACAAAAAACGTGTGATGTTAGTATTTACCATGATTCTGCTGTTTACTTCCATTGCTTCTGCCAAGATTGAATATGCGGTAAAGGAAAGCCGTAACTGTCCCTATTGTCATTCTTCAAATGGACCACCCCAGCTTAATGAGAGGGGGGCATACTATGCAATGCATAATCATTCCTTAGAAGGATTTGTACCTTCTCCAAAAGTAACCCCTACTCCACAACCTACTGAGAAGAAGATTGGCGTGCATATGAATACATGGGATGTTGGCTTAATTGTATTCTCCTTTCTTTTGCTGATGCTTGGACTTATTTATATTATACGATTATGAGGTGATACCATGCACATCGAGAAAATTGAATATGGGCCAGAAAAAACAGGCTTATGGTCTCAGGTGGCTTTTATTCTTATTATATTATTAAGCTTAATAGCAACTGTAATAGCCTTTACAATACTCTGGAGACTTATGATAGTCGAACCTTCCAAAGCATCTTCACAAGCCTTTATAGAAGGGATAGGAAAGCTGTTGTCTTCTTTAGTGTTCATCTTAGGAGCCATTATTTACTTATATGTTAAAGGACTGCTTCAAGACGAGTATGTTACTACAGTAGAGTGATAGCATGAGCAACAAAAACGATAGGATTACCATTACCTTTACAAGGAGAAGGCTTACAGAGATACTTATGGGTTTGGTAGCACTTTTCTTTGCATCAGGTGCTGTAGCTACTGTTCTGAAATATCTATGGCCAAAAACTACAGGTAAAGGTCAAGTTAGTGAGGTGAGAATTGCATCTGTGGATGAAATACAGACTGGTAGTGCTAAGATGTTTAATTTCAATGGTAAGGCAGCCATACTTTTAAAAACTCCGGGTGGGTTTAGAGCGTATGGTGCGGTATGCACTCATTTAGGATGCATTGTAAAATGGAAAATAGATGAGAATATTATTCTGTGTCCATGCCACTTAGGCAAGTTTGATCCCAACACAGGAAAGGTGGTTGCTGGTCCACCACCTTCACGTTTACCCACTATAATTATTAAAGTAAAAGAGGGCAGTGTGTATGCCCTCAAATGGAAAGACCCTGCCTATGTGAAAACTCTTTCTATGTATGCAGGAGCTGCATGAGGTGATGATATGAATGAAAAAATCTACAAATGGTTTGATGAGAGATTCAAACTGAATGAGTTACTTCCATCCATAACCAAACATCCAGCTCCTGAGAAGGTTATTTCCAATCCATTATACTGTCTTGGCGGGACAGCATTTCTTTGCTTCCTTATTCTTGTAATTACTGGAATGTTCCTTGCAATGTACTACAAACCCACCCCAGATGAAGCTTATAAAAGTGTGGAGCATATAATGACAGAAGTGCCTATGGGGAGCTTGATACGAAGTCTGCATCACTGGACTGCCAATACCATGATTGCAGCAGTGATGCTACACATGATAAGAGTATTCTTTATGGGTGCGTATAAAAAACCCAGAGAGCTGAACTGGGTGGTAGGTGTACTTCTATTTCTCACTGCCACCACCTTTGGATTTTCAGGATATTTATTACCATGGGATCAGCTTGCATACTGGGCAACGAAGATAGGCACTGGCATCGCTGGCTCAATACCTTTTGTAGGAAAATATATCTCCCTTATACTGGTTGGTGGCTCTGATATCAGTGCAGAGACGTTATCAAGGTTCTATGCGTTACATGTACTCATACTCCCTGCTATTATCATTACCCTTCTTGCAATACACTTTACTATGGTGAGGATTCAGGGAATCTCTGGGAGGCTTTAAACATGGCGATAATCGAGGTTGAGAAGGTAAAGGATGTAGAAAAGGAAGAGAAACCACAGGAACCCATAAGAGTCAGAGGATTGCCGTTTTTCCCGCATTTTGTACTGCGTGAAGTTGTGGTGATGTGTATTGTTACAGGAGTACTAATACTGCTGGCATCAATATACCCAGCAAGTCTGCTTGAACCTGCTGACCCGTTCAATACACCCTCACCTATATACCCAGAGTGGTATTTTCTTTATGTATTTGGTTTTCTGAAGTTCTGGACCTTTGATATAGGACCTATACCTGCAAAATATATTGGAATAACTGTGCCCATGGTGCTCTTTTACCTTGTTCTAATACTTGTACCCTTCATTGATAGAAATCCTCATACCGAAATCAGAAAGAGAAAGACTGCAATAACTATTGGCGTAATTGTTCTTCTGTTAATACTGTATTTCACATACTATAGCATAGTTCATCATGGATAACAATATTGAAGCATTTTCAAAAGTCATAGGGTTAGTTATCGCTACCATAGGTGTGGATAAGATATTCAGTGGTAACTATGTTATAGCTATCGTTCTTTTTTTCTTAGGAGGGGTAATAAGCATTATACCATTACTGATTGACCACAGCTTAATAACCAAGTGCAAGAATTGATCTACAAAAAAATTAAAGTTGTTTAAGCATTATGGACATTATGCTTGAGGTGTTTGATTCTGGAGAAAATGCAAACATCTCACCTGATAGCTCCTTATTAAATCTATCTGTAATCTCCTTGAATATCATTTTATAAGCCTTACAATGAGGGTCAACACCTTTTATTTCACCTTGGGTAGGTACTATTGCATTGTAGGGACATCCACCTCTGCAGAAGTTGATGTATGCACATTCGCTACATTCCTGATCTACGTATTCCTTGAACTCATGCATGAGCTTCCATGCATAGGATTGGGCAAGCTCTTGCTTGGTCGGGTGGTCATATACATTGCCCATAACATACTTTGGCATGTCTACAAAGCGATAGCATGGGTAGATGTTTCCTTTAGGTCCTATTGCAAAGGTATCACCCATGCAATCTACAAAGGTGCATATCGTACCTCTACCGGTAAAAACAGATTTACAAAGGTGATCAAGATTCATTATTTCAATCCTACCCATGTTCTGCAGGTATTTATCCAAAAGATAAATCAGAAGCTTACCATATTCCTCTGGATCAAGTGCCCATTTTTCAGGTTTATCATCACGTAAAGAAGGTAATGCTGGATGTAATTTAAGGGTTAGCCCGTTCTCTAAGAAGAAATTGAAAATATCCTCCTTAAATCTAATAGAGTAGGAGGTGATGGTGCATATAAAACTCACCTTGAGACCATGAGCTTTTGCAATCTCATACCCTCGCATGGTTTTTTCGTAGTATCCTTCTCCTCTCTGCAAATCATTAAGCTCCTTTGGTCCATCTAAGCTTGAACCTATTGGTATATCATACTCAGCCAGAATCTGTGCCAGTTCAGGGGTGATTCTCCAGAGGTTAGTTTGCATGGCAAACGCTGGCTTCATGTGGCTAAGGCACTGAGATAGTAATGGCAAAGCCTTACGATAAAAGTCTATACCTGCTAAAAGAGGTTCTCCACCATGAAAGGTGAAAGTCACTGGGTCATCTCGGAAATTCTTGAGCCATTTAATCATTTCTTTGATGGTTTCAAGGCTCATTACAGGAGCGTTTTTCTCAGAACTCCAGCAATAACTGCAATTAGATGTGCATCTTAACGTAGGGATTATCATTACATGAAAAGCCATACTGCTCTTAAGCTTCTTAACGATATTAATAGTTTTCTACTTACTTGATGCTCTTTTTATGATTAAAAAGATTTTTATTCTGATATTAGCTCATACATTAATAAAATGCTCCAGTCTTTTTATAGCTCTGTACTTCTCTTTTCTATCCAGCTTTGCGCTCTCTAGGGCGTCACGAAGCACTTGAATGGAATTATCATAGGTTTCTTTATCCACAGGATAAGGATAACCATCCTTACCCCCATGAGCGAAGCTGTACTTTACAGGGTCACGCCAGCTTGGAGGAGTTCCAAACACTATATCCGAGATCAGGGCAAGAGCCTTTATTTTTTTAGGTCCCATTCCTGAAAGCGATATGAGTTCCTCATAGGTTTCAGGCTGAAGTTCATATGCCCTTCTGAGCACCTCCATACCATGCTTGCCTATATCTATATCAAGAACAGGGTGGTGGGAAGGAAGAGCAAAACTGCTTTCAAAATCCTCCAGCACTCTCTGTTTTGACAGATACTTTTTCAGATGATCTGGGTTATCCTTTATCAGGTCAAGACATACCTCTCTTGCTGCTTCGCTTGCTCTTGCAGTCATGTCAAGAACCTTAGCTTCTTTTCTATCACAGCAGATACCTTCATGTGGCTCTTCTGTGAAGCTGTGTATGTCTGAAAGCCAGTGGTATCTCCTTGCATAGGTGTTGTTCATGCCCTGCTGTACCACAGCCCACTCACCCTTTTCTGTGAAGAAAAAACAGTGATGGTATAGCTGATAACCATCCTGAATGCAGGAGTTATCCACCTTTGCTGTCATTCTGCTTGAATACTTCAACCTTTCAATTCTATCAGAGGAAAGCGAAAGAATCTCGCCCATAGCTTCAATTTCAGCAGGTGTTTTTCTTGACGTGCTTCCTTTTCCACCAGCAACCGCTACACCATGCTCTTCTGGAGAAAGTGCAACCTTGAGAGCTCCGCATGTGGTTGTTGTAGTGCCTGAGGAATGCCAGTCAAACCCTAACACACAGGAGAATGCCTGAAACCAGTGAGGGTTGGAGATGCGCCTGAGAAACTCCTTTACCCCATACTCATAGATGATTACCTCAGCAATACCACCTGCAAGCTTCACCATTCTCTCGAACAACCATCTTGGCGTTTTCCCGTCATGAAGGGGTAGATTCACACTGCCTGTGCGCATAAGATAAACTTTAACCACTTGGGTGTTAAAGTTATTTAAAGCACGGTGAAAGTAAGTTTAATTTAACTTTTTGGATACAGAGGGGATAATTCTCTCAGCTTTTTAACCACACCAGGTACATGCTCAATAACGTAATCCACATCCTCTTCAGTATTATACCTGCCCATGGTGAGCAGAAGAGAACCATGAGCTTCCTCATGCTTCAGCCCTATCGCTATGAGCACGTGTGAAGGTTCAAGGGTTTTACTTGTGCATGCAGAACCTGTGCTTGCTGAAATTCCAAGCTCACTGAGATGAAGAATAATGCTCTCTCCCTCTATAAAACTGAATCTGAAGCTGGCGTTATTAGGCAATCTCTTCGTTCTATGCCCTGTGAGATAGGTGTACTCTATCTTAAGAATATTGTCTATGAGCTTATCTCTCATTCTAATAAGTCTATCACTTTCTTTTTTCATCTCCTGTTTTGCAATCTCTGCCGCTTTGCCCATTCCCACGATTCCAGGCATATTTTCAGAACCACTTCTTATCCCCCTCTCCTGTCCTCCACCCAGTATAAGGGGCATGATTTTCACCCCTTCCCTGATATAAAGAGCGCCAACCCCTTTTGGGCCATACATATCGTTTGAGGAGATTGTTAATAAATCGATGTGTTCTTCTTCAACATTTACAGGAATCTTACCGCATGCAGAGGTTGCATCCACATGGAAAGGTATATTCTTATCTGCTGCGATTTCACCTATCTCCTTTATTGGCTGTATGGTACCTATCTCTCCATTAGCATACATTATGGAGATAAGGATTGTTTTGTCTGTAATCTCTTCCTTTATTCTCTCAGGGTCAACCATTCCATATTCATCCACTGGTACATACGTAACTTTAAATCCATTTTTTTGCAGGTATTTCATGGTATTCATCACAGACATATGTTCAATTGAACTTGTGATGATATGATTTCCCCTATCCTTGTATCTCATAGCAACTCCACGAAGGGCGAGGTTGTTGGATTCTGTGGCACATGATGTGAATATTATACTCTTGGAAGGTGCACCTATCAGGGATGCCACCCTTTCCCGTGCAGTCTCAAGTTCCTTTTTTGCCTTTCTTCCATGAGAGTGAAGTGAGGACGGATTTCCTATGTGTTTATCAAAAAAGGGCATCATTGCCTCAATTACCCTTGAATCAACAGGTGAGGCTGAGCCATAGTCCATATAAACATTCATATTCATCACCTAAAACCACATGGTTGCGTTTGCTTCAAGTACTAAATCATTGAGAGTTGCAGCGCCAACTATCTCAGCTTCTGGAATAAAATCTCCTTTTTCAAGATTGATGAGCTTACAGCTCTGCTCGCATACCATTAACTTCACCCCTGCTTTTATAGACTGCTCAAGTACTTCCTTGAGTGGAGGAAAACTTCCCACTCTAACCTTTTCAGCATTACCTTTCTTGACCACGGTTATTCCTCTACCAAGGAAATATATTATCGCTTCTATTCCCATAGCTTTTGCTGTCTGTGCAAGAATGAAAGGTGAGTACAGCCGTTCTGGAGTATCTATCCCACTGGTCTGGACATATAGAATACTTGTCATGTGTTCTCCTACTCGTTCATGATAGATACGTTTTTCTAATGCTATACCCGCTGATAAATAAATAAGTTTTAATACCCTATCGTTCTACTTGTTAAGTATGA
Organism: uncultured Methanosarcinales archaeon; assembly: GCA_964501085.1. Lineage (GTDB taxonomy): Archaea > Halobacteriota > Methanosarcinia > Methanosarcinales > Methanoperedenaceae > CAZCRM01. Next base: position 22,027 of record CAZCRM010000001.1, read on the forward strand.
ATGTTGTTTTGCTTGGAGCGCCAGGTGCAGGAAAAGGAACTCAGGCTAAGAAAATAGCAGAGTATTATTCAATCCCACATATCTCCACTGGTGACATACTTCGCCATCACATAAACAATAAAACACCGTTAGGATTAAAAGCCGAATCATATATGTCAAAAGGGGAGCTTGTGCCTGATGAACTGTTAATATCCATAATAAAAACAAGCATAGTAGAACAAAATTGTAAGAAAGGCTTTTTGCTTGATGGTTTTCCCAGAACCATACCTCAAGCACATGCCCTTGATTATATGCTAAAGGAAGCGAATAAGAAGCTTGATGTTGTTCTGAATATCGATGTGAATCAAGAAGAGTTGATCAAACGCCTTTCAGGAAGAAGGATGTGCTCATGCGGTGCGAGTTATCATGTGGAGTTCAACCCTCCTAAATTACAAGGAGTATGTGATGTATGCAATGCAAAGCTGTATCAGCGCCCAGATGATAAACCCGAGGCGGTAAGAAACAGGCTGATTGCCTATGATAATCAAACCCGGCCTTTAATAGACTACTACAACAAAAAAGGAATTCTCAGAACCATAGATGGAAGTAAAGGTATCTCTGAGGTCTTTGAGGAAATAAAGAAGGTACTGGAGGAGTATGATCAAAAGGATATTAAATAAAATCATACTATGGACTGGTATCTTCCTCATGGTGGGTATTCTTGTGTTCCCGAATTTGAGAGAGGTAATAGGCAAAGTAATGGGAAGCTTTCTGAACCCACTCTTGTATTTTCTTCCACTGCATATGATCATCTTCATTCTTGCTGCCATAACAGGATTGTATGCCTCTCTGATTCAGAAGTATACCATGGACTGGGAACTGATAAAACGGGTTCAGGAGAAAATGAAAGCTATACAGAAAGAGTTCAGACAGGCACAGCTTGCCAACAATCTCCAGAAGATAAAAAAACTGGAAGCACAGCGTGCAGAGCTTCTCTCAGAACAGATGGAGATGAGCAAACAACAGCTTAAGCCCATGCTGTACATAAGCATCATCTCAATTCCTCTGTTCTTCTGGGTGTATTTAGCCATAAACCAGCATCCTGATGCTTCTATGGTATTTCCTTTCTGGGGTGAACAGAAATTAAGTGCCCCTCTTTTTGGTCCCTTTCAGTACTGGTTATTCTGGTATTTCTTATGCTCTTATCTTGTCAGTCAGATAACAAGGAAAGCACTGAATATAGGCGGTATGTAGGTGATAATCACAGTCAGTGGTCCACCTGGCAGTGGAAAAAGCACGTTATCAAGAATACTCTCTGCAAGACTCGGGATGGAGTTAATTTCTGCTGGAGATATCTTCAGGAGGATGGCAAGTGAGAGATGCATGTCACTTGAGGAGTTTGGCATGCTTGCTAAGTGTGATGAGAACATAGATAGAAAGCTGGATGAAATGCAGAAAAAAATCGCACAGGAAAAGGATAATATCATACTCGAAGGCAGGCTCTCTGGATTTCTGGTGGATGCTGATCTGAAGGTAGGGCTCAAAGCTCCTCTTGAGGTAAGAGCACGGCGCATCGCAAAGAGAGAAGGTACGTCTGTTTCTTCAGCCATGAAGGAAACCTTAGAAAGAGAGAGATGTGAGAGAGAACGTTATCTTAAATATTATAATATTGATATTAACAACCTCTCTATATATGATTTGGTGATAGATTCCAGCAGGTGGAAACCTGAAGAAATATATGAGATAGTGGCAAAAGCTCTGGAGTATCTGCGGTAATGCAGAACAGCTATAGCTTGGTTCTTACTTGTGAAGTCTCAGGGTGGGTCAAACCATGGTCCAGTCAAGTTGGTAGCCGTCAAGCGTCATGAGGGTGATTTTTTGCTTTCTGTCCGGAAGTTCATATGGCAAGTCTTCATACCCTATGTAGAGTTCATCACCTGGGTTGATATCAGGCGGAGGATTGATAACCTTTCCAAAAAAATATTTTTTCTTTGTTTTCAGGTCCTGAACCACTACATTCCTCCAGCCCTTTGCCTGAGCCACGCGCACAACCTTGCATTTCCTTTTGAATTTCCTTAATTTCTTCTTGACTCCCTGTATCTCGGTTTCTATTATCTGTTCATCAATTTCATTCGTTCCATTCATAGGTTACCTTGATATACCAGTACATGTATTAATGTTACTGTCAGGTGATAACCGTGGGACTCCCAGCTATCAAACGTTATTTGGTTGAATTACTGCATAACTATAAGCTATCCTATGAAGAGATTGGAGCATATACAGGCATAGACCCTGAACGAATCAAAGCCATCAGGAAGGGTGAAGAACCCACAGAAGAAGAGAAGCTAAGAATTCGAGAGGTAGCCTTTTCTCTTGCTGAACTTCGACAAAAGGATATAGGTGAGACCTTAGAATAGTCAGGCGAACATCGTTGTATCCTCTTTAGCTCGCTTTACAAAGAGCTTGTGATAGGCATCTTTGAAATCCTGCATAGTTACAGCCTTACCCCTTCGTCTTATCACAAACATCCCTGCTTCAGTCACTATAGCTTTTAAATCAGCTCCGCTCAGCCCTTCAGTCATCGCAACGAGTTCATCAAAGTTTACCTTCTCAAGTTTCATGTTACGTGTATGAATCTTAAGTATCTCCTTCCTCCCTTTTGCATCTGGTAGAGGTATCTCTATGATTCTATCAAACCTGCCTGGTCTTAAAAGAGCAGGGTCAAGAAGATCAATACGGTTTGTGGCTGCAACGATTTTCACATCCCCACGAGCATCAAAACCGTCAAGTTCTGCCAGAAGCTGTACCATCGTTCTATTTACCTCAGATGAACCTGTAGTTCCATCATAGGTTCTCCTGCTTCCAACAGCATCGATCTCATCTATAAAAACAATACTAGGTGACTTTTCCCTTGCAATACTGAAAACATCCCTCACGAGACGAGCTCCTTCACCTATATATTTCTGCACAAGCTCGCTTCCACTCATCCTTATAAATGTTGCCTTGGCACTGTGTGCCACAGCCTTTGCAATAAGAGTTTTACCAGAGCCAGGGGGACCATAAAGCAATACACCTTTGGGAGGTTCTACTCCAACATCCTCGAAAAGCTCTGGGTTTGTGAGGGGAAGTTCAAGGGTTTCGATAATCTCTTTTATCTGACGATCCAGACCACCTATCATGCTGTAATCTATATCAGGTATTTCTATAAGTTCCATTACCCTTGCCCTTATATCTGCTGACTTCGAAAGTACTTTTACGATGGCAAGATTATTTGTAACCGCTACCCTTGCTCCCACCTCTATTTTGGATCTGAGCTCTTCGGGTATTATGGTGAGCACTTCCTGGTTACTGCCATGCTGTCTTAATAATGCCATGCCATCAGTAATCTCTTCAACACTGCATATAAATAAAGGAGGTTTTTTGAGCTCTTCTATCTGTCTCTGGTAATTCTGAATACTCTGAACGTATTTATTATTCAGGATGGCTGCTTCAAGAAGCTTTGAATGCATCTCGTTGATCTGCTTCTTCAGGGATTCAATGGTTTTCTGGAGTTCTTCTATTTTTGAAAGATTTCCCTCTTTTATCGTACTTTCAGTGGTCTGTGGCTTTGCCATTGCATCATCCATGTTATATAGTGTGGAGTTATACCATATAAACATTGTCTGTTGGTGTGTGTTCTGATTGCTGTACTTAAGGTTATGAATATATCAGTAACAAGTTTTGTCAGATAATATTACATCTTGCTATTTCGTCAATTAGCATACAACTAATCCTCAGCTATAAATACTAAAAACATCCTATCCTGAAAATAAAGGGTAGAAATGTCCGTAGGAAGATGTGGTCTTGCCTGTGAGGTATGTGTATACTTTAACAGAGAATGTCTTGGCTGTGAAAAAGAGAATCGAATAAAAAACGTATGCATCATTTTCAAATGCACTGAAATAAAAAATATTAAATGCTGTTTAAGATGTCCTGATTATCCCTGCAGACTCATGCGAGGGTTATCAAAGGCATACTGTCCTGCATACACCATGATCAAGTTCCCACCATAAGGTTCATTACGTTATATCATTATGCCCTCAAAATGGCAGTTCTGGATTGATCGAGGCGGAACATTCACAGATATCATAGCTGTTAGCCCAGAGGGCAGGCTTATTGTGCATAAGCTTCTGTCAGACAACCCTGAACGCTATAGTGATGCTGCTCTTCAGGGGATAAGGGATATATTATGCTTACCTCCTGATGCACCTATCCCTTCTGAAAAAATCGAAAGCATCAGAATGGGAACCACAGTAGGAACCAACGCACTATTGGAGCGAAAGGGTGAAGCAACCGCTTTAGTTATCACCAAAGGTTTTAGGGATGCTCTGCGCATCGCTTACCAGAATAGACCTGACATTTTTGCCTTGAATATTAAACTTCCTGAATTATTATATGAGAAAGTTATTGAGGTAAGGGAGAGATACGATGCTCATGGTAATGAACTCCTCTCATTAGACATTGATGCAGCACGTGCTGAGCTTGAGAAGGCATTCAAGGAAGGCATTCGCTCTGTAGCCATAGTGTTCATGCATGCCTACCGTTATCCCAAGCATGAGCTTCAGGTGGCTGAACTGGCAAAGAGCATAGGATTTACCCAGATATCGGTTTCGCATAAAGTAAGTCCACTGATGAAACTAATTTCACGAGGAGAGACTACTGTAGTGGATGCCTATCTTTCCCCTGTTCTTCATCGCTATATTGAGAAAATAATGACAGAACTTGAAGCTGGAGATACCAAACTCATGTTCATGCAGTCTAATGGAGGGCTTGCTGATGCTAAGCATTTCAGAGGGAAGGACTGCATACTTTCAGGGCCAGCAGGTGGTGTTGTGGGTGCAGTTGTCACCTCCAGGATGGCGGGATTTGATAAAATCATAAGCTTTGATATGGGTGGCACCTCTACAGACGTAGCTCATTACAATGGAGAGTATGAGCGCAGTTTCGAGACCAGCATAGCAGGTGTACGCCTTCGCTCACCCATGCTTAATATTCATACTATAGCTGCAGGTGGTGGCTCCATACTTCATTTTGATGGAAAAAGATTCAGAGTAGGTCCAAGGTCTGCGGGAGCAAATCCTGGCCCTGCTTGTTATCGCAGAGGCGGACCTCTAACAATTACCGACTGCAATGTTATGCTTGGTAAACTTCTACCTGATTTCTTTCCAAAGGTTTTTGGTCCTAAAGGTAATCTTCCTATCGATACTCAAGTGGTAAAGGAGAAATTCGAGGAACTTTCTCAGAGGATTCGCTCTTCTACAGGCATCTCTTATTCTCCAGAAGAAGTAGCTGAGGGATTTCTTTCTGTGGCTGTTGAGAACATGGCAAATGCCATCAAAAAAATCTCGGTAGATAAAGGGTATGACCTTAAGGAGTATGTTCTTTGTTGTTTTGGTGGTGCTGGAGGACAGCATGCATGCAGGGTAGCTGATGCCCTTGGTATTACCAAGATATTTATACATCCTTATGCAGGCGTGCTCTCAGCCTATGGAATGGGTCTGGCAGACCAGAGGATTATTCATGAACATGCTGTTGAGAAGCCTCTGGATAAGAGCTTAATGAAAGAGATTGAAACCATACTTGCACAGCTTGAAGCCAAAGGTAGAGATAAGATTGCAGAAGAGAATATCATGGTAAAGCGAAAGGTGCATATACGTTATGAAGGAAGTGATACCCCACTTATAGTGGACTTTGGGAATATTGAAACCATAATATCGAATTTTCAAAAAGCTCATCGTCAGCGCTTTGGCTTCATCATGGATAAAGCCCTTATCGTGGAAGCGGTTTCTGTTGAGGTGATCGGAGTTACAAAAAAGCAAGAGGAGCAGGTTGTTATACATAAAAATATTAAACCTTCCCCGGTAGCTATGGTTAGGATGTACACCTACAACGCTTTTCATGAAACTCCTGTTTTTTTGCGTGAGCATCTTAAGGGTCGCATACCTGGTCCTGCCATCATCATAGACTCCACCTCTACCATAATCATAGAGCCAGGATGGGAAGGTGAAGTTACCCCAAAAGGTTATCTGATTCTCACCAGAAAAACCTCTTTACCAGATGTAAAGGTTGCATCCTTCGATCCTGTGATGCTTGAGATATTCAATAATAGATTTATCTCGATTGCAGAGCAGATGGGGTATGTCTTAAAAAACACAGCGTATTCTGTGAATATCAAGGAGCGTCTTGATTTTTCCTGTGCTATCTTTGATAGGAAGGGGAATTTAATAGCCAGTGCCCCTCATATACCAGTGCATATCGGTTCTATGGGAGAGTGTGTTAGATCTTTACTAAAATATAAAATTCATCCCGGAGATGTATTCATGCTGAACTCGCCATATCATGGTGGGACGCATCTTCCTGACATCACTGTTGTAACTCCAGTGTTTGATAAGGATGAGCTAATATTCTTTGTTGCTTCCCGAGGTCATCATGCAGATGTAGGGGGAATTACTCCAGGCTCAATGCCTCCCAACAGTAAAAGTATTCATGAAGAAGGAGTTATAACAAGCTGCTTCAAGCTTTTGAGCAAGGGCAAATTCCGTGAGAAGGAGTTAAGAATGTGGTTACTCTCTGGAGATTATCCTGCCAGAAACCCTCATCAAAACATCTCTGATCTTATGGCTCAGATAGCAGCCAATCAGAAAGGAGTAAAAGAGCTTAGAAAACTTGTGAAGCAATATTCATTAAAAACAGTTAATGAGTATATGCAGCATGTACTAAGTTGTGGTGAGGAGGCGGTGCGCAGATTAATAGATGTGCTGAAGGAAGGAAGCTTCACGTATGTAATGGATGATGATAGTGTTATTAAGGTAAGAATAACAATAGATAAAAATAAAAGAAATATAGTTATTGATTTTACAGGTACCTCACCTCAACACGGTAACTTAAATGCTCCTAAGGCGGTTTGCAAGGCTGCCGTGCTTTATGTCTTCCGTACGCTTATCAAGGAAGACATTCCTCTGAATGATGGATGCTTTAAACCTCTAAAAATCATCATTCCAGAAGCCTGCATGCTCAACCCTAAATATCCTGCTGCTGTGGTAGGAGGTAATGTTGAGACCTCACAATACATTGTGGATGCTTTGTATGGAGCATTAGGGGTAATGGCTGCCTCTCAGGGCACCATGAATAATTTTGCCTTTGGGAATGAGGAATGGCAGTACTATGAAACAATATGCGGAGGAGCGG
>CAZCRM010000002.1:0-25611 GCA_964501085.1 uncultured Methanosarcinales archaeon
TTCAACAAGAGCAATATGTGAAGCCTTAGGAATTGAGCTTGCTGAGATTCAGGACTGGAATTGCTGCGGTGCCCTTGAAGCAATCTTTGATAAAGAACTTTCCATGGGTTTGTCAGCAAGAAACATTGTGCTTGCAGGAAAAATGTGTGAAGAGCTTGTGATACCATGCAGCATCTGCTCCCATAATCTTTTAAGAGCAGACAGGGCGATGAAAGAGGATAAAATCTTTAGAAATCAGATAGAAACAGCCCTTGGTACAGAATATCGTAGCATCAGGATCAGACACCTTCTTGATTTCATGGTTAATGATCTTGGGATGGATGCTCTGGTAGCAAAGTTCACGAGATCCCTTGAAGGCATAAAGGCTGTGCCTTACTATGGTTGTTTGCTTATAAGACCTTCTGAGATAAGCAGATTTGATGATCCAGAGAATCCTCAATCCCTTGATAATCTCATAAGAGCCACTGGTGCTGAATGCCTTCCTTTCACCCAGAAAACAAAATGCTGTGGCGGGAATCTGCTGATGAGCAAGCAGGATTATGCTTTTGCTCTAACAAAAAAGCTTCTGGATGAGGCAAAAGCTTCAGGAGCAGACTGTATCGTGGTAGCATGTCCCATGTGTCATATGCTGCTGGATGGTCAGCAGGGCATGATAGAGAAGGCTTACGATATAGCTATAGAGATGCCTGTGCTCTACTTCACCCAACTCATTGGTCTTGCCATGGATTTGAGTGAAAAACAGCTTGGACTTGATAAGAACATGATTTCTACTAAGGCAATTCTTGAGTTGATTAAGGAGGAGAGATGAAGGGTAATATTGCTATCGTAGGAGGAGGAATTGCTGGAATTCAGGCTGCCCTTGATTTAGCGAATAGCGGGTTCAAAACCTATCTCATAGAGTCAAAACCAAGCATAGGGGGAAGGATGGCACAGCTTGATAAGACCTTCCCTACCAATGATTGTGCCATGTGCATACTGTCTCCCAAGCTTGTGGAGACAGGGAGGCATCCCAATATCCAGCTTCTTTCCTACAGTGATGTTGTCTCAATTGCTGGAGAAGCAGGAGATTTCAGGGTGAAGGTGATTAAGAAAGCAAGATATGTGGATGAGACAAAATGCACAGGGTGTGGCATATGTACGCAAAAATGTCCTACTAAGGTAATAGACGAATACAACGCTGGTTTAAGCAAGCGCAAGGCGATATACATACCTTTTGCTCAAGCGATTCCAAGAATAGCTACTATTGATGCCTCAAAATGCCTTTACCTAACAAAAGGAAAATGTGGCGTGTGTAGTAAGGTATGTGATGTAAAAGCTATAGACTATAATCAGAAGGATGAAGAAATTGAACTTGAGGTGGGTGCGGTTATTCTTGCCACAGGCTTCAAGCCTTTTGATGCATCCATACTGAAGCAATACAGGTTTGATCACCCTGATGTTATAACGTCATTGCAATTTGAGAGGCTGTTAAGCGCAAGCGGACCTACGCAAGGGCATGTTGTGACCTCTGAGGGCAAACCTCCCAAGAAAATATGCTTTATTCAGTGCGTTGGCTCTCGCAACTCACGAATAGGTAGAGGTCATTGCTCATCTGTATGCTGCATGTATGCTACAAAAGAGGCGATTATAGCGAAGGAGCACGACCCAGAGCTTGATATCACCATATTCAACATTGATATAAGAGCCTTTGGTAAGAATTTTGAGGAATACTACAACAGAGCTATTAAGCAGGGTATAAGATATATTAACTCCCGTCCTCCAGAGGTAATCGTTGATAAGAAATTATACGTAAAATACGAGGATTTCAACACAGGAGAGATTAAAACTGAGGCTTTTGATATGGTTGTGTTATCCATAGGGCTTGAGCCTCTTTTTTCTAAAAGCATTGTGGATGTTAAGCTTGAGGAGCATGGATATATTGCAACAAATCTTGAGAGCCCAGTTGAGACCAATGTTAAAGGGATATATGTATGCGGTACTGCTCAATCACCTAAGGACATACCAGATACCGTAGCTCAAGCAAGTGCTGCCGCTGCCAAAGCAGGTGCCCTTCTTGCACATGAGAGAGGTACCATGATAAAGGAAAAGGCGTTTCCTGAGGAGAAGGAACTCTCACCTGAGCCAAGAATAGGTGTGTTCGTTTGCCACTGTGGAATAAACATAGGGAGTGTGGTAAATGTACCAGAGGTTGTAAATTATGCGAAAACCTTACCCAATGTTGTGTATGCTCAGGAGATGCTGTATGCATGCTCTGCTGACTCACAGGTTGCAATAAAGAATGCAATTGCTGAGCATAACCTTAATCGCATTGTAGTAGCCTCCTGCACCCCAAGAACTCATGAACCTCTTTTCCAGAACACATGCAAGGAGGCAGGTCTTAACCCCTATCTCTTCGAGCTTGCCAATATCAGAGAACACTGCGCATGGGTGCACATGAATGAAAAAGAGAAAGCTACTGAGAAGGCAAAAGCTATCGTAAGAGCATCAGTATCAAAGTCTGTATTCTATAAGCCATTATACAAGCAGAAGGTACCTCTGATTCATAAAGCTCTTGTCATAGGTGGGGGTGTGGCTGGCATGACCTCAGCATTAGATATCGCAGACAATGGTTTTGATGTAATAATGATAGAGAAGGAAAAAGAGCTTGGGGGAATGCTCAGGTATGTCACAGAACTGCATGATGGAAGAAATCCCAAAGAAATACTGCATAACCTCATCAACAGAGTAGAAACGCATGAGAGAATAAGGGTGATGAAAGAAGCTAAGCTTATCAAGGTGGAGGGATATCTCGGTAATTTTAGGGGAGTGGTTTTGAGCAATGGTAGAGAATATGCGATTGATTTTGGAGTTGCTATAATAGCTACGGGTGCAAGATTGCTTGAGCCACAAGGATTATTCAACTGGGATGGTAAGAGGGTGATTACTCAGGCTGAGCTTGAAGTAATGCTTGAGCATGGTATAAAAGCAAACACCATAACCATGATACAGTGTGCTGGTGCTCGTGATGAAGAGAGAGAATACTGTGGGAGAACATGCTGTGTTGAGGCTGTGAAGAACGCCATAAGAATCAAGAAAGCTAATAGCAATGCAAATGTGTATGTTCTGCACAAGGATATTAGAACCTATGGTGTTATGGAAAAGCTATATGAGCAGGCGAGAGAAGCAGGTGTTATTTTCATAAGATATGATAAAAAACCAGAGGTAAAGCATAATGTAAAAGTGCATGATGTCATGCTGAATGAGGATATTGAGATAGAAAGTGATTTAGTTGTGCTGAGCACCCCTCTTATAGCAGGTGAGAATCAAGAGATAAATCAGCTTTTCAAGGTTCCCCTTGATAAGAACGGCTTCTTCCTAGAGGCACATCCCAAACTCAGACCTGTGGAGTTTGCCACAGATGGTGTATTTCTGTGCGGTAATGCTCATGCACCAAAACTTGTGGATGAGGCAATAGCTCAAGCAAGTGCAGCAGCATCAAGAGCATGTACCATTCTTTCTCAGGATTTTATAGAGACAGAAGCTATGATAGCAGTGGTGGATGAAGCTAAATGCATAGGTTGTGGTACTTGTGTAGAGGTATGCCCCTACAATGCTCCTGTGCTTGAAGAAGTCATAGTAAAGGTAGAGGAGATAAGCTATAAGGCGAAGAAATCACGCATCAATCCTGCAGCATGCAAGGGATGTGGTTCATGTGCTGCGGCATGTCCAGTAGGTGCAATAACAGCCCAGCACTTCTCCTCAGATGAGATTAATGAAGCGATAAAGAGCATAGCTATGGAGGTTGTGGCATGAGCTGGGAGCCGAATATTCTTGCCTTCGCCTGCAACTGGTGCAGTTATGCAGGTGCTGATTTGGCAGGAGTGAGCAGGTTTCAGTATCCTCCAACCGTTAAAATAATAAGAGTCATGTGTTCAAGCAGGGTGGAGCCTGCATTCATACTGAGAGCTTTGAACAAGGGTATCGATGGTGTGCTTGTGGCAGGATGTCATATTGGTGATTGTCATTATATTGAGGGTAATAAGAATGCTGAGATAAGAATCAACAATACAAGAAAAGCCTTAGAGAAGCTTGGATTGGAGAAAAGGGTACGATTGGAGTGGATATCAGCAAGCGAAGGTCTTCGTTTCTCAGAGGTTATTAAGGATTTTACAGAAGAGATTAGAAAACTGGGTCCAAACCCCATTAAGGAAGTGAAAACATGAAGGATGAGAAAAGGGTAGGAGTGTTCATATGTGAATGTGGTGTGAATATAGGTGGAGTTATAAATACAAAAGAGGTAGCAGAGTATGCAGCAACGCTCCCTGGTGTTAAGGTTACCTCTGTCAACAAGTTCACATGCTCTGATTCTGGTCAGGCAGATATCCAGCAGAAAATCAAAGAATACAATCTTAATCGTGTAGTGGTGGCTGCATGCACTCCGAAAACCCATGAACCCACCTTTAGAGCCTGTCTTGAACAGGCGGGCTTGAACCAGTACTTCTTGGAATTTGTCAATCTGAGAGAGCACAGTTCATGGATTCATATGTGGGAGAAGGAGAAAGCCACAGAGAAAGCCAAAGACCTTGTGAGGATGGGGGTGGAAAGAGCAAAGCTGCTTGAGCCCCTTGAAGCAAGCGAAGTACCAGTCATAGATAAAGCGTTAGTTGTTGGGGCTGGAGTGGCAGGTATGCAGGCTGCTCTTGACCTTGCTGATATGGGCTTCAAGGTATACCTTGTGGAGAAAGAACCCTCGATAGGAGGAAGGATGGCAAGGTTTGATAAGGTATTCCCAACCAACGACTGCTCCATCTGCATTCTTGGTCCAAAGATGGTGGAGGTGGCGAGGAACAAGAATATCGAGATCATGAGCTACTCTGAGATAAGAGAAGTAGATGGCTATGTGGGTAATTTCAAGGTCAAAATAGAGCATAAACCCAGATATGTAGATATTTCAAAGTGCACAGGGTGCGGGAAGTGCAGTGAGGTCTGCCCTGTTGAGGTACCGTATGACTTCAATGAGGGTTTTGGAACTCGTAAAGCAATATACGTACCTTTTCCTCAGGCTGTGCCTTTAAGGGCTGTGCTTGATAAGGAGAACTGCATTAATTGTAAAGCTTGCCTAAAAGCCTGCGAGAGGAAAGCCATTGATTATGACCAACAACCCTCTTACAGCGAAATTGAGGTAGGAGTAATAATTGTTGCAGTGGGTTTCAAAACCTATGACCCTGAACCCAATCATGATTTTGGTTATGGAATATACGATAATGTAATCACAGCCATGGAGTTTGAAAGGCTATTAAATGCTGCAGGTCCAACTGGAGGGCATGTGATAAGACCTTCAGACTGTAAAGAGCCAATAAGAGTGGGTTTCGTGAATTGTGTGGGTTCAAGGGACAAGAATACCAATATCTATTGCTCAGGGGTGTGCTGTATGTACACCATAAAGAACGCTCAGTTGCTTAAAGAAAAACGCCCTGAGACCGAGCACACTATAATGTATATCGATATAAGAACACCTTTCAGGGGGTATGAGGAAACCTATAACAGGGCGAGAAGTTTGGGTGTAAAATTCCTGAGAGGAAGACCTGTTGAGGTGAAAGAAGACCCTGAGACCAAGAATATAAAGGTGAGGGTAGAGGATACCCTTACCAACGAGATTCGCAATCTTGAGTTTGATCTTCTGGTTTTAGCCACCGGCATAGTACCGCATGAGGGTATTGACCAGATACAACAATTGCTGAAGCTTTCCAAGGCGTCTGATGGTCTATTAATGGAAGCTCATCCCAAGCTCAGACCTGTGGATACTACCATAGATGGGGTTTATATTGCAGGTGTTGCTTCAGGACCCAAGGATATTCCCTATGCAGTCTCGCAAGGAAGTGCATGCGCAAGCAGGGCAGCCATTCTTCTGAAGAACAGAAAGGCTATAACCGAAGGCATAACCGCTATTGTTAATGAGGATGTATGCGTGGGATGTGAAGTATGCGTACCCATGTGTCCTTTCCAGGCTATTAAGGTTGAAAATAATAAAGCCAAGGTGATAAAAGCCCTCTGCAAGGGATGCGGTACCTGCGTGACCGCATGTCCCACTGGTGCGTTAGAGCAAGGTCATTTCAAGAATAACCAGATTCTTGCTCAAGTAAAGAACGTGTTTAGATATGAGGTGGCAGCATGAGTGATAAAGCGATAATTATAGCAGCAAATTCAATTTATGGCGAAGGGGGTAATGTAGAAACACATAAAAGATATGCTGAAAACAACGGTAAAGTGTTTTGGTATTTAGTTCCACCCGGTAGGCGAGATATACCTTGGGCTAATCCAGATATTAAAAAAGGATATTTTTATATTTCAGGAACGGGTGAAGTTAAATATAAATTTTTAATTGATGATGCTCGTAGAATTTCTGATTTTAAAAATTCGAATTTAGAAAATAAGGTAACTAAATATATTCCAGAATTCAGACAATATACTTGGAATGATCCAGACAGAAACTATTTTTATGCACTCTTGATTAGAAATATTAGCAGAATAGACCCTGGAATTCCACTATATAAGTTTAGACTAGTAAATACAGGTAGTCCAGCTCAAAGAGTTATGAATTATATTATTGTTTACGATAGGGCGGTGCTTTAATGAACCACGAAAATAATGTTAACAAGACCAAAGCTTCTCATAAAGATAACAGCTGGGAACCCAAGATCGTAGCCTTCTGCTGCAACTGGTGCAGTTATGGAGGCGCAGACAGCGCAGGTATGGGAAGATTCCAGCAGCCTCCTTCCACAAGAATCATACGTGTGATGTGCTCTGGCAGAATCGACCCATTGCATGTGTTGAATGCTTTTTTGGAGGGTGCGGATGCTGTGTTAGTAACAGGCTGCCATATTGGCGATTGCCACTATATCAATGGCAATGAGAAGACCAGAATAAAATACAAATTTCTTGAGCATGTTGTGAGAGAGCTTGGGTTAGAAAAGGAAAGATTGCATCTCAACTGGATATCAGCAAGCGAGGGTGAGAAGTTCGCAAACTTCATACGTGAGGTCACTGAAAAGGTTAAAAAGCTTGGACCCAGTCCCTTAAAACCTGAGGGAGTGGTGTGAATGCAGAAGGGCGAGATGTACTTAGGATGGAGTACTGATGAGAAGATAAGAGAACAGGGAGCTTCAGGAGGTCTTGTGACCTCTATACTGATTGCTGCCCTTGAGAATAAGCTTGTGGATAAGGTTGTTGTGCTCAGAAAAATAAACGAGTTTGAAGCAATACCAGTGATAACCTCAGATATTGAAGAAGTTGCTAACTCAGCTGGCTCTTTACATTGCGTACCCAGCAATGTTGCAAAACTCATAGCGAATAAGAAGCTTAAAGTAGCACTACCTGCGAAAGGTTGTGATGCACGAGCAATAATCGAGCAGAGTAAACGTAATACTATTGATATAGAGAATACCTATATCATAGGACTGAACTGCGGAGGGTCAATGCACCCTTCTACTACTAAAGAGATGCTTGAAAAGGTATACAAGATAAAGCCTGAAGATGTGGTGGGAGAAGAGATCCAGAAGGGAAAGCTTATTTTCTTCACAAAGGATGGGAAAGAGCATGCCATGAGCATTGATGAGCTTGAGGAGAAGGGATTTGGAAGAAGAGAGAACTGCAGATACTGCACTATAAAGATACCCTACAATGCTGACCTTGCATGTGGCAACTGGGGAGTAACCTCTGAGAATGCAGGTAAAGCAACCTTTGTTGAGATAACCTCTGAGAAAGGGGTTGAGCTTTTAAAGAACGCTCTTGATGCTAAAAGAATAGAGATTAAAGAAGCAGATGAGAAGGCAATAGCCATACGCAAGAAGATACAAACTTCTATGCTCTCACTGAGCAAGAAATGGAAGGATAGAATTTTTGTACCTATTGATGATAGGCTTAGTTATTATCTTAAGGAACTAAAACATTGCATTGATTGCGGTGCATGCAAGCTTGTGTGTCCTGTTTGCTCCTGTGGAGAGGTTTCAAAATGTACAGAGTTTCATTATCGTAGCGATAGTTATAAGATATCATTATATCATCTTGTACGATTTCTGCATCTTGCAGACTCCTGTATTGGCTGCGGGCAGTGCAGTGATGTTTGTCCTGCTGATATACCCTTAACAAGACTTTATACAAGGTTTGCCTCGATACAAGAAGAGCTTGGATACGAAGCAGGGATGGATATGCGAAGACCTCCGTACTTCGAGACCAAACTGGAGGAATGAGATGAAGGTTTATTCTACTATCTGCCCAGGATGCAATCTTGGTTGTGGTTTGTATATTAGAGACAACGAAATAGATTTCATGAAGTCTTCACAGGTGAATGCAGGCAAGCTATGCAGGTTCGGGATAAAACTATCAAGCTTCTATAAACCTGTAACCTCAAAGGTTGATAATAAAGAAGCTACACTTGAGGAGGCTGCAGAAGAAGCAAGGAAAAGACTCTCAGAAGATGCAGGGTTTCTTTCACTTGGCAACACCACCTGCGAAGAGCATCTTGCATTCCAGAAAATAGCGGAGAAGCTTGGATTACCTTTATATACTGGAGCTAATTTCTCTGCCTTTCCAGAGGATACTTTCTCCACCCTCTCTCTTGGGATACCGTATAATGAGATAGAGGAAGCAAAACATATTGTGCTCTTCATCGACCCCTATGAGCAATACCCATTGATATTACGAAGACTGCTCTCTGCAAAGAAGAAGGGTGCGAAAATCACCTCTGTGTGGTGGAAGGCGTTACCTATTGCGGATGAGAATATAGAGGTAAACCAGCTCCATCTTAATGAGAATTCGTTAATCATCGCTGACTTTCATCCTTTTTCAGAGGTTGATCAGGTGAAGAATTTACTTGCACTTGCAAAGAATAATAATGCAAAAATCACATTCCTCAAACCCTTTGCAAACTCAACAGGGGCGTATTTACTTTCAAAGCATAAGCAAAAATCTCTTGAACAGCTTATCCAGGATATTGATAAAGGAATTATAAAAACATTGTTCTGTCTTGAGTCTGATGCCTGTGAGCTTCTTCCTCTTGATATTTTAAATAAGCTGGAGAATATCATAGTGCAAACAGGCAGGGAAAGCAAAATCACGAAAAAAGCAAGTGTTGTTATTGCTCCTGAGCCTTTATATAAGAAGAAGGGAACGTTGATAAATAATGAAGGTAGAGCGCAGGCTCTTGGTGGTGAAGGTAGTGAGGGACTGAAGGCTCTCGGTATTATAGCAAATAATGCCTTTGAATTTGATGCGTTACATGAAGAGGTCAAGAACATGCTTGGCTTTGATATGAATGAATGCATACCAAGAAAGCAGGAATATGAAGCAGTAGAAGCGAAACCTTCTGAACCTAAAGGAACACTGCTTGTGAGCGTATGTAATCCCTTCATGTGGTTTGGGGTAGAGGATGATAATGATTTTGTGGAGATTAATATGAATATGGTAAAAGAGTTAAAGCTTCTTAAAGGTGGAACTATAAAAATTAGTTCAAATAACAACTCCATTGAAAAAAGGTTCAAGGTTTCTCAGGTACGTGATAATGTATTACTTACATGCAGAAAGCTTGGGATAGAGAAGGCGATAATCACACCTGTTGAGGTATCGGGGTGATGATATGGTTGAAGGAGACAAGAGCAAGGAGTTCATCGATGCAATAATGGCTGAGATGAACCTAAAAGGTGCTTCAAAGAAACGTCTGGTTAAGATGTTGGCTGAGCAATATAATTATGACAAGCAGAAGGTGCTTTTCAAGCTAAAGCGGGCACTGATTACCGAAAGGTATGCTGCACTTGAAAAGCACTGAAGAAGTGATGAGCATTTTGACGAAATATTTATTTATTATAATAATGATAATAATCATCATACATGACTGGGTCGATGATGGAGATTATAGAGGTATATTTAGAGTCTTTCACAGTAGCTTTATACCTGCTATTCATCTTCATGTCGATCCAGATATTGCTGTTATTAATCGACATTAATAAAAACCTGAAATTTAGCTCTTATAACCACTTTTTCAGAAAAAACAGCATACTTATATTTTCTTTAAGTATATTTTTCATTGCTCAGCAGTTCATGGAAGGTTCAAGGATCATCTATGAGCTTCTACATATGATAGTGCTTGTTTTTCTGTTGATGTTTACTTGTAAGTGGTATTCCAAGCTACGACCACTTGTAGATAAGCAACTACCTGTTGAACTATGTGGAAAGTTCTAACCTAACGTAATCATATA
This sequence comes from uncultured Methanosarcinales archaeon, assembly GCA_964501085.1. Taxonomy (GTDB): domain Archaea; phylum Halobacteriota; class Methanosarcinia; order Methanosarcinales; family Methanoperedenaceae; genus CAZCRM01. Next base: position 10,233 of record CAZCRM010000002.1, read on the forward strand.
TGCCATAAGTCAAAATCTGAGCAAAGTGAAGCGCATGAAAAACAAAATAATTTTTTTAATGCTTTAATGCGCCGCTTTTCGCTCTGCTCAAAGCGGTTTTTAATTATCATATATAGCAGAATACTATATTTAGATATATATTTATCAGGTTTGGTTGAAAGAGCCACGGATGATGCAATAGCAATGATATAAGCTCGTTTGGACGAAGTAGGAACCTCCCAGAGTCTTTCAGCAAAATAAAGTAGAGAGAGGTGATGTCAGAGTAATAGAAAGGAAAAGTAGAGCCCTACGCGAAATGTACGGTCACTGTAGATGAGAGAATACTTAAGTGGAGGAATCAAGTGTTAAATAATGCAAGGGTTAATGCAAGGTTGAAAGTCTTTTACAGATTTTATCTCTTTTCTTAACTTGTTATCAAGTTTAGAAGTGAAGAGCTAAAGCAAACAAAGAGGATGAGAGACTAAGGTATTATAACCTAAACACTATTCTGGTGGAAACTAAATATGCCAAGATTTTGATTCCTCTATCGCCCTCTCTAAAAGGGAAGGATCCTTAATAGCCAGTTTAATGAGACCCTCTAAAACCTCGGAGATCGTACAGCCTCTCTTGGCAACCTCACTCTTAAACATGAGCCAAGCTTCTTTGGTTATGTTAATCGATGTACTCATCTTTTCTGCTTTTACCATTATACCAAAATTGGTAGAAAAGTATTTAAATTTTTCTGAGAATCTTAATCTTATGAAAGAAGAGGTAAAAGAAAAGATAAGCAAGCTTGTAGAACTTTTGTTAGCTCTTACACCTATTTCTAATGAAATAGTACGAATTTTGCGAGAGACGGAGATAATGAAGTATTCAGAAATTGCAGAAAAGTACGAAGATTACTTTGATCCTAAAGCCTTCAGTAGAATTGCCGAACTACTTGGTATTGAGGTATCTGGAGGGAGAGTCTCATTAAGGTATGATGGTATAGGTTCCTTCCTCAAGAACCTTAGCGGAGCAATAGAATTGAAGCTAAGTGACGATGAGTTCAGAAAAGAACTTTCAGAGTGGTTAGAAAAAGAAATCCCAGATCCAGCTGAAAGATATGTTCGATTATGCATGGAGAGCATAAAAGAGGATGAAAAGCTAGGACTAAGAGTTCTCAAGTACTTAAGTAGATATGGTAGTTATTATTCAGCAATTAAAGAAGAGTTAGCAAAAGAAGGCATATCGACCAGTGAGGATGAAATAAGAGAGTCTCTATACAAAATCTCAGATCTTGGAATAATTAGCATAGGCAAGGATGGAGCAGCGGTTGTAGGAGTTTATGAGAAGTATATCAAGAAGTTAGCTAATGAATATCTATGAAGCAAAAAGAAGTTTTGCTGAAGAAGGAAGAAAGAAGGGGAAGGAAAGATAAAGATATAAAATCTGAAGAAGAAACTCATGGAAAGCATTTAGAAGATTTACATAAAAAGTCAAGTTCAGAGAAGAGAAGGCATCTAAAGGAAGAACCTTTGAAGTTAAAGGACAAACCATATAAAGACATCTTAGAGGAGAGAGGGAGAGAAATAAAGAAAGTTCTAGTGGTTGAATTAGTAAAAAATACCCCTATTACTGAGAAAAGGATAAGAAGAAGAGGCAAAATCAAAGAAGAGACTAATCAACTTCATGATAAATTGCAGTTAGAGGTAATAAGTATTTCGAGGTTGGAATATTATAAAAAGAAAAACATCACCAGTAAATTTCAGATAATAGAAGATGATATCATTCGACTTATACCTCCAGCGCCTCTCAAACCTCCAGCACCTAAAAATGAATTGAGTAGTGAAGATATCCCTTACTTTTTTGATATAATTTTTGAAAGAGAAGGTGAGATTGAATCTGATGATGATGAACCAATAGTCATTTACCTAGATGACCCAGAATGTAAGTACATCGGAGCGTTACGAAGATTGCTTCTTAGAATTTATCGAGAGAAAGTTAGTGGTAAACCAGAGGCTACTATCTTTACAGACATAGAGGAGTTTTTGAAAGAAGAAAGATGGATAGAGGCACAACATAAGATTTTCTCGATCGAACTAGATAGAAAAGATTGGGAAAAGATTTTTAGAGAGGAAAATAAAAAACATTTAGAGCGTATATGGAACCGTATCCAGTCTCTTTTTTCTCAAGGATTTGGATTTATAATCTTCAATACAAAGCACGAATTTATGCCTAGGCTCCCGGAACACATAATAAACGTTGTCAAAATGGTGCCAAAAGGTAATGTAAGTAAGGAAGTAGAAATAGCCAAGCTCTCATGGGGGCTATCAGAAACTCCAGATGGACTAAATTTCAACACAATTTTTCGAAGGGAGCAGAAAGAAAGCACTAAAGCTTTTAGATAGATCCGTTTCATCTGAAGGCGGGATTTTTATTGACGCAACCAAAGAACATGAGGGAAAAGAATCTAAACTCCATCTGAAGCTAAAACAGTTAGTAGTTAAGATTATAGTAAAGAACCTTAGGAAACAGGGTATAAGATTGAAAGACCTACAGGAAATTTCTAGCATTATCCATACAGAAGAAAAAATTGATGGAGGGCCAATTGCCGATATTAAAGTTGGAAATGAAGTTTATGAGATCGAGACCCTTTTCTCAGAAAATCATGAGGGATCTCTGCCTAGAAATAAACTTAGAGAATCTTTTATGAAGTACGAAAACACATCAATAAGCACTATAAATATTGTTCTTGAACCAATAACATTTTTAAGACATTTAAAGTCGATTAAAGAGATACAAAGGAACTTTCAAAAATGGATGAAAGAAACAAATAAGAAGGTTAATTTTCTTACTATTAACTTTGAGGAAGAGGCGCTTGTACCTTTCAATAAATTCAATGAAATTTACAAATTGACTATTGAGCAAAGTATAAAACATGAACAATATGTTAAGATAGACAAGCTTTATAGCGAATCTAATTGAAGTTCATTTGGAAGAGTGTTGAAAGAATAGTTTTAGTTTCAGAGCAAATCCTTGTAAAATGAGGATTGAAAGCAAGGGGAAGAGCTTATAGATGAAGAAGTAGAAGCCATTAAGAAACGTGTGGAGGTGAAGTACAAACACTTGACTGAAAAAAATATAACTACAGAAAAAGATATAGAACTTAAAACATGTGATGGATTGAGAGCGGCTTCAGAAACAAAAACTGCGAAAACTGTACCAAGCGGAGCACGTGCGATCTCTACAATTTGCTGAAAGACATTATTGACGTTGGGTTTGACGGCACCTACAAATCTTGCTCAAAGTTTTCAATAGTTCGGGATTGTAAGTTTCAGAAGGTATCCTTGTAAAATGAGTACTGATAATCGGATGTCCTGTAGAGAATATAGACCAGCGGAGGGAGGTGTTAAAATGAAAACCAAAAACATCCGAGTACCTGTAGAATTGGTAGATGCCATTAAAGAACGAGATAACAGTAGACCGCCAGGCGAAGTATTGTACGATATGTACAAGCAGTACCTGGTGATGGAGGGGTTTGCCAAAAAAATCTGTGAGCTACAAGGATGGCAGTATAAAAACGATCCCTCAGGAGTTATCTCAGAGTACCTTACAAAACTATCTGAGCAGAACAAACAACAGATAAAGAGATTAGAGCAGCTTAGCACGATGGTGAATGGCTTGGATATGTTCTTTAACAGATTCAGCAGGAAGAAGCCAGCATATCATGGCGAAGTGGAGGCGAGGTTTTTCCTTTTAGAGCTTAAAGATAAGCAGGAAGAGTTAATAGATGCAAAACATCCTACAAAAAATGACTACATCAGTAATTTTATTGAGGCGGTGGGTGATATCTACAGAGAATTATGCAAAGAGCAACCCGATCCTGCTTATATCAAAGAGAAATTGAACAGGCTTGAGAATATCCATGAGCTTACTGAAGGCGATATAAAAGAGTTGGAAACAGCACAGCGAGACCCAGAATATAAGCAAGAGTTGAAGAACTATCTTGAAAAAGTATTCAAACTTCGCATGCTCACTACAGAATTCGATTACAGAGATTATTATGAGCGCAAAGTTCCATTACTCTCGGCGCTGGATGTCATAGTATCAATTGTACAATGGGCGCTTGACGAACTACCTAAATCAGGCGTTGTAGCTGAAATAACATATTTAAAAACGGTTTTAGTAAAGATTGCGAAACTGATGGCACATACAATGACTGCTGAAAAGATGCATGAAATCATTGAAGGGCGTGATGCTAAAAAAGATGAGATGAATACAGATATGATTGAAGTACCAGAATCGTATGAGGATTACACATTCGGCGACTGGGAGGGATTTATTAAGTCTACAGAAGATATAGATGATTTATATGAAATGTACGAATACATATCATTATCTAAAAAATTAACAGAGTATGAGGAGGAGACGTTACAAAATATGGTGCTTACAAGGATAGAAGAGTTAAAGAAAAGCTTATGAGATGGTTTCAGAGGGAATCCTTATAAAATGAGGATTGAAAGCTCCTCAACAACTTCTCTCCATACAGCTTCAGGAATCAGAGGTATGAGAGCAGATGAACGAGTGCAAATGGTTGAAGAAAGCTTACGAGGACTGTGGAGTCACCATATGGGAGGTATTAGAGACTGATTGAGCTTATTCGTAAACAAAGTTTGCTCTGCTCTTTAATAGCATAAGTGCTTTTCTTTAATAGCATAAGTGCTTTAATACTTTAAGCTTTAGGAGATTTAACGTTTTGTCTTCTTAATTTTAATTTTCATTGTAGCTGCAATTACTAAAATCGAGAAGGCGACTCCCAAGAGAAAAGATACAGCTATAAAAAGCTGAAGCAAGCCGGTATCTAGCTTAAACTTTCCAACTGGATACCATTCTTCTGAAATTTGTTGCATGCTTTCATAAATTTTATGTTCAAGTATAGATCCCCCGATTAAAGTTGTTACCAGACAGCCAACAAACAACAAAACCAAGACTAAGGGTGATTTTAACATATGGCTTAAATACGCCCTGAGAATGTGTTCGAATTTGTTCTTTTCCGTGGAAGCTATAATAATTCCTTCCTTATCAAATGTGTACAGCTTTACATTCTGTAGCCTTTTTCCAAGCTTTCTATGTGCAACTTTTACAATACCAAGTTCGATTAGCTTGCCAATATGGTATTGAACGGTTGGCATTGGAATTTTAAGTTTCTCTGATAACTCTGAAATAGATGATGGATTTTTGTATAGTTCCTTTAAAATTCTACAACCAGTTTCGTTACCTATCTCAGAAGCTACCATTTTAACCTTTTCACTGTGTAAGGTCTCGATATAGAAAACGTCATCAAAAGACATTCTCACATTGCTAACTAATGAACATCTCTAATAAAATTTTCTATCACTTCAATCCCGATTAAAGTCGTCAAAATTGATATATTCTAATTTCTAACAATTAGGAATGTAAGTTGGAGGTATAGGACATGAGGTTAGGAATTGCATGTCTATGTGTGTTGATTATACTTTTCCTAGCAACACTTGCGAACGCTGCTGATACACCGAATACAGAGAGAGCACTAGTGTATGTTTCACAGAAGCACAACACACCTCTAGAACGGCTGATCGTAGCAAATGAAGGGTATGCAGAGTATCCCTTGATAGGAACCAGAGTTTGGTGCGGGAAGATTCTAGATGTTAAAACCGGTAGTGTTTACGGTGTATGTTTTGATGAATCCGGCAATTTCGTCGATATACGGGAAATGGAGTTGAAAGAGCGGACAAAATATGCAGAGAAGTACGGCAAGCTTGAAGTAGAATTATACAATATTCTACAAAAAATGGACCAGAACGATACAATTAAAATAGGCATCTGGCTAAAGGTGCCAGAAATAAAGATACAAAAACCAACAAGAATTGATGACGAAATATACAATAAAATTATTGAGACGAAGAAAAATATTTATAAGCAAGCAGAAGATGGAATCGTAAGGTATCTCAGTGCAAAGGGGGTAAGGATTATTTATACCTCACAATACGCACCTTTAGTGTTTGCTGAAGTGTCTAAAAAAATTTTGAGCGAAATAGAGCAGAGAGACGATGTCGCTGCGATATATCTGTCTAGAACATATAAGCCAGAATTAGACAGTGCAGCCTATACAGAAAAAGCAAATGTTGTTTGGAGTAGAGGGATTACAGGAAATGGTGTTAAAATAGCGGTTGTTGAAGCGGATGGTATAGCATTTGCTAATCCGTACCTTGCGGATGGTAGCTATTTCGACTCATCAAATCCAAATGTTGGAGCTCATGCTACTGCCGTTGCTGGTGTAATTGAGAGCACCCATAGCACATACAAAGGGGTTGCATACGGTGCTCCAGCCCTTTTAAGTGCAAACTCACAAACTTATTCCGATTCAGACATTATAAACGCTGTAGAATGGGCTTTAGACAGCGGTGCAAACATCATTAGCAACAGCTGGGGGATAGATACAGGCTTGCAGCTGAGTTCTATGGATAGATACTTCGACCATATAGTGTGGAGCCATTACAAAACTGTTATCAAGTCTGCTGGAAATGAGGGGACAGAGAGTGGTAATGTAACTTCTCCCGGTCTTGGCTATAACATGATAACCGTTGGTGCGATAGATGATAAAGACACTTCAACATGGTCAGACGATGCTATGGCACCATATTCAAGCTACAAAGATCCGATTTCACCACATGGAGACAGGGAAAAGCCCGAAGTTGTGGCAGTGGGCAGTAGAATGAGAAGCACAACAACTTCGAGTCCTTGGGTTGGATACGTAGGTAGTGGTACAAGTTTTGCAGCTCCATCTATTGCTGCCGAAGCAGCCTTGCTTATGCAAAGGGAAAGCTGGCTCAAGTACTGGCCAGAAACAGTCAAAGCGATAGTAATGGCATCGGCCGTGCACAATATAGAGGGGAGCAATAGGTTGAGTGAGTACGATGGTGCTGGGGCAATAGATTGTTCAAAAGCAGATGATACGGCTAGATATGGGTACAGAGACGCTGACGTTTTATACAAAGATGATTTCCCAAAGTACTACACCTTCAGTGCAAGTGCTGGACAAAGAGTAAGGGTTGTTATAAGTTGGGACTCGCATCCAGACAACAACCATCCTCCATCCACAGATCCACTAGAATCCGACCTAGATTTAGTCATTTACGATCCAAATGGCAATTATGTAACAAGTTCGACGAGCTGGGACAACAATTATGAAATAGTGGAATTCACAGCTCAAACGAGTGGAACGTATAAAGCAAAGGTCACTGCTTACAGGTTTGATGGAAGCTACGAATATCTTGGATTTGCATATAGTTTTAAATAATTTTATTTTAATATGAGAAGAAAAACAATATTTTTTGGACTCGCCATAATGCTTGTGTTGGCCATAATTGCTAGGAGCTTCATTGAAAACAGTTCAATGGCGAGAGAAAAACGTATTGATTTTGAAGTGGTGTGGCAAGGACAAAATCATAATTTTTATAATGCTGAAAGGATGGAATTTTGGATTATCACAAACTCTGAGGAATGGAAGGAATTCACCAGAAAGTATCAGCTCAGTTGGGATTTTAAAGAATTTGATAAATATTTTCTGATTGCCGCACTACTTGGCGTAAAACCAAGTAGCGGATATGGCATTAAAATAAATAAAATTGTTCAGACCGGAAGTACAATAAAAGTCATTATTAGTACAAAAAAGCCGGAAAGAGGTGCATTGGATGTGATTACATCACCCTACTCCATTGTGAAAGTTAACAAAGATAGCGTAGATATAAACGATAGAATTATGTTTGTTTTCCTCAATGCAAGTGGAGAAATGCTCGATGTTCTTTCGCATGATATGTTAAGTGAGTAATCGACGCATCTGTTTTCCTAGTAGCATCATCCTACCAATACTCACACCTAATCCACTTTAGAAAATGCAGTTTTAAAAGCCTCCTTGATTTCGCTTTTTTCTTTGAACACTTTGTTCTTAAGTGGTTTTCATACCATTTCAGATCAGAACTGTAAACAGGAAGAAATACTGCAGTATGTTGTTGTCTTTATAGAACGCTTCTATTTCCCTTATGAATTCTGGCATTATCTCGAAATAAGTATTTGTTTTTCTTCACTATAGAGCTTTCTGAATATCAGTAATGCTTCCTTGAAATCATTCCTCTTGCTGCTATCAGAAAATATTGCTCCCAACTAGATATATCAATCCAGCCAAATGCCTTTTAATTAAAGGTTATAGCTGACATCGATTGCTGCTTCTGTATCCGGTGGAACCAAAATCCTTATTTGGTTTGTTCTGAAAGCTTTTAACACCATATAACTCTGAAACTCTTATTCTCCTTTAACTGTAATCCATTTACCGCATCTTCAATCTTTTTTTATCTTCAGCATCTTCTGCTCTTTTTCTTCGGATAGGACTTAGTATATTGGAATTTCAGTTTCTCTATTACCTCCAAACACCATAATACGTGTAATTAAAAAATAACCATTAATGAATCCCAAAGCTTTTTCAATATCCCTGTCAGTATTTAGAAAATCTATATCCTTTGGTGTTTTTGTTTCTAATATATCTTTCAATTCTGCAAGATCATCAAGGTTCAACTTTTTTTACCAGTTATTCTTATATTTAAGGCTCTTCCATCCGTTTTTGTTCCAGAGGGATGCCCAGTTATAGATGGTTGCACGACTTCGATTTATCTCTTCTGCGATATCTTCCGGCTTCATACAATAAGCATGCGTATAGCCAAAAGTCGTAGTTTCTTTTGTCTTTCTCTTCATCAGTTCTTCGATTTCTGATATGTTCATAAAATCCTTAAATAATTAGGTGAATATCTTATTATATATTCTAATAATTTACGCAAAACACTATATATTGCGTAGTACAAATTATTTACCATTCAGCATGAGGACATAGTGAGTTTCCTGATAAGCCCTATCTTGCAATGCCTAAGAATCCAGTCAGTGCCTACGCTGCCTTTCATGTTGATTTCTATGCTCATCAGAAATCCTCTCCCAGCTCTCTCAGAACAGCCTCAAAACATGCATGGTTCTTAGTATTCCTGCCAGGTTATTTTTCCCTCTGACAAGAGATGTCTTCCAGCTCTACATGCTCATGGAAAAGTTTTTCTATCTGCTCTACCTCTTTCATGTTTGTTCACTCCTTTGTGAACCACTGCCCCTACACCTCGCTAAGATTACAGGGGCAGTGATTATAATTCTTTACATGATTAACATGCTATACATTATACTAAAAGCCTATATAGTTTACGCTCTATACTTGTAAATCATGGAAATCACGATTAATGTAAGAAACGTTGAAGATGCTGTTTATAGAAAATTCAGAGGAAAATGTGCTGAATTAAATATACCCACAGGACAAGCACTGACGGATGCCCTTGAAATGTGGTTAGAGAAACATGGTGTAAAAATCAAAAAGCCAGAGGAAAGCACATGACCGCTGAAAAAGTACCATCATGGTTTGAGCGGCTGTTAATGCCTCAACTCAATGAGATAAAAGGTGAATTGAAGTCCATCAATACACGGATAAACTCTGTTGAAGCACAGATAAGCTCTGTTGAAGAAAAGATGAATACACGGTTAGATTCGGTTGAAGCACAGATAAGCAGTCTGAGAAATGAAACCAAAACTGAGATAGAAGGGTTGAGAAATGAGATGTTATCTAAGTTTGAGGGTATAGATCACAAATTTGAAGGTATGGATACAAAGATAGAGAGTCTGAGAACAGAAATGAGCATAAAGTTTGATTCCTTGGAAAAGCGGATACCTGTTATAGAGGAGATTACCGCTCTCAAGCTCAGGATAGCAGAAATTGAGAAAAAGCTGGAGATGGCATGAGGAGGTAAGATGAGTTTTGTATCCTTTCTTTATAAGCTTGCTCGTACTGCTAACGATATCGAAAAGATAGCCTCTGGAGATCCAAAGAGAATAGCAAAAAGGACGGGAAATAAACTCTTAGGTAGAAAAGTTATCAAAAAACTGTGTTTAAGTAGTGCATTGACAAGTTAATTTATAATATATTGGATGAACATATAAACAGCATAATGCCTGCAAAACAGTATCGTGTTTTCTTGAGCGAAGTTATGGTTACTAAGTAAAAGCATTAAATATAATGACTCCTATCTAAACAGCGTAATTTTGATACAGGAGGTAGTAATTGCAGTCTGTTGTTAATATAGGTGTTGTAGGTCATGTGGACCATGGAAAGACTACGCTTGTTAAGGCACTCTCAGGAGTCTGGACAGACAGGCATAGTGAAGAGACCAAAAGAGGTATTTCAATAAGGTTGGGCTATGCAGATGTAGCGCTCAGAAAATGCCCTAAGTGTGCTGAACCAGAGGCTTACACCACGAAAGAGGTATGTGAAAGATGTGGAGCAACAACAAAATTACTCCGTAACATATCGTTTGTTGACTCTCCTGGACATGAAACCCTGATGGCAACCATGTTATCAGGGGCAGCACTGATGGATGGAGCCCTTCTTGTAATCGCAGCCAATGAGAGATGCCCTCAACCCCAAACAAAGGAACACCTTATGGCACTCAACATCATCGGGATAAAGAACATAGTTATTATTCAGAATAAGATTGACCTTGTTCCAAGGGATAAAGTTATTGAAAACTATCATCAAATCAAGGATTTTGTTAAAGGTACTGTGGCTGAAAATGCCCCTATTATCCCGATTTCTGCACAGAAAAATGCGAATATCGATGTGGTTATAGAAGCTATTGAAAAATATATACCTACGCCTGAGCGAGATTTAAACAAACCTCCTCTCATGTATGTGGCAAGGTCTTTTGATGTTAATAAGCCTGGAACACCGCCAGATAAGCTCACAGGAGGTGTGATTGGGGGTTCTCTGAGTCATGGGATTCTGCACAAGGGTGATGAGATAGAGCTAAGACCTGGACGTAAGGTAGAAGCCGGAGGAAGCGTGAAATGGCAGCCCATAAAGACCAAGATCACGATGATACTTGCTGGTGGTGAAGAAGTAAAGCAGGCTACACCTGGAGGTCTGATTGGTGTGGGTACCAAGCTTGACCCATACATGACGAAAAGTGATGCTCTTGTTGGACAGGTGGTTGGAAACTCCAACTCCATTCCACCCACTCTTGAGGGATTTGTGATGGAAACCAAGCTTCTTCCAAGGGTTGTTGGAGTAACCCATGAAGCTGTGGTAGAACCAATACGTTCAAACGAGCCATTGATGCTGAATATAGGCACTGCCACAACCATAGGTGTTGTTGTAAGTGCAAGGGCTAACGATGCTGAAGTTAAACTTAAAAGACCTGTGTGTGCAGATATAGGAGCAAGGGTTGCCATAAGTAGAAGGGTGGGTGCACGATGGAGACTTATAGGATCAGGAATATTGAAAGAGTTTAAATAAAAATGAAAGTAATCATCGATACTAATGCAATGATGATTCCTGGTTTATTTGGTGTGGATATCTTCTCAGAACTTAATAGGTTAGGTTTTGATTCCTTCATTGTTCTTAGCTCTTGTGTAAGAGAACTGGAAAAAATATATGCTCATGGCAAGGGTAAAAATAAAAAGGCAGCAAGAATAGCTCTTTCATTGCTTGACAGGTGCAAGGTTATAGAAAGAAACAAGGATGCTGATGATGCGATTATTGATACTGCTGTTGAGATAAACGCTGCTGTTCTGACGAATGATAAAGAATTAAAGAAAAGGTTATGTAGTAAGGGCATAACTACTGTGTACCTTCGTGAAAAGAGTTATTTAAGTATCTAATATTTTAAGAGGTTCTATATGTATAAGAAAATGAGATTGGCAGATACAGTTAGAATTGCACCAGAATTGCTCGGTGAACCTGTAAAAGAAGCGGTCAAACGTGCCTTAAGGGATAAACTGGAAGGACTTGTGGACAAAAAGATTGGTGCGATAGTGGCTGTAAAAGATGTTGTAGAGGTCGGTGAAGGACATATAATTGCAGGGGATGGTGGTGTGTATTATGATGTAATCTTTGATGCTATAATCTTCATGCCTGAAATGCAGGAAATCATTGAAGGGAATGTTCTTGAGGTGGTAGAATTTGGCATTTTTGTAGGTATTGGTCCTTTGGATGGCTTAGTGCATGTAAGTCAGCTCATCGATGAGTACATCAGTTATGATGAGAAGAATTCACGCCTCGTTGCAAAGGAATCTGGAAAGGCGATAACAGTGGGGGATAAGGTAAGGGCAAGAATAATCGCTGTAAGTCTCAATGAGCGTGAACCCAGAGACAGTAAAATCGGGCTAACCATGCGTCAGCATGCCCTTGGAAAACTGGAATGGATTGAGGAGATGCGCCGTGCTCAGGAGAAAGAGAATGAAAAAGAAGAGAAGAAAAAGGAGTAACAAATTATGGCTGAAAAAGTTTGCAAGGAATGTCACAGACTGGTGAGTGGAAATGTATGTCAGGTGTGTAATTCTACTTCTTTAACCTCTGACTGGAGCGGTTATGTTGTCATAATCAACCCTGAGAAGTCACAGATTGCAAAAAAGCTTGGAATCAAGATTCCAGGCAGGTATGCATTGAAGGTGCGGTAGTGTGATAGCATATCGCCTACCTGAGGATATGAGAAATGATCTGAGAAAACCTTATGGTAAAATTTATCAGGGTAACAACTCTGAAATTTTTAGACAAATCCTGAAGGATTTCAATAACCCAGCTAAAATCATATGTGTGGGTGATATTGTAACCTTCAACATGCTTAGCACAGGTGTGGTACCAGATATATCCTTTGTGGATGAGAGAACAAAGCGCAGTCCAGCTTCCAGAAAAGTAATACAGGGTACAAAACACCCTGATTTCACAACCTTTAGAGTTCAGAATCCACCTGGGGTAATAACAGAGGAACTAATCAAGGTAATCTTCAAGGCTATGGATTCTGATACTCCCGTACAGATATTTATAGAGGGTGAGGAAGACCTTGCAGCATTATGTGCTATTGTGTTAGCACCTATTTCATCAGTAGTTATATATGGTATGCCAGAGGAAGGTGCGGTAGTGGTAAGAGTCACGCAGGAGAAAAAGAATGAAATACGTTCATTGCTTGAGAGAATGAAGTGTGAGGTTTGAGAGAATGGAGCTTGAGATTGTGGAAGATAAGGTAAACCCTGTGTTGAAAAGAAGAGAGGTATCTTTAAGAATTAAAAGCAAAACCACTCCCTCAAGAATAGAGGTTAAAAATAAACTTGCTGCCATGCTTGATTCTAAACCTGAGCTGATTGTTATAAAGAAGCTGAGGTCTGTTTTTGGAAAGCAGGAGACCATAGGGAGAGCTGATATCTATGAGGATGAAGAGCAACTGAAACGCTTTGCTCAGAAGCATCTTCTTGCAAGGGATGCTCGACTCTCTAAAGCTGAGGAGGCAGAGGCAAAGTCTGAAGATGAAGTGAAAGAGGAAGAGAAAAAGGAAGAAGAAAAGGAAGAGAAAGAAGAAGAGGAACATGAAGCTGAGGAAAAGGTGGATAAGGAAGAAGATTAATAAAGGTGGTTCTGATGGCAGTGCATAAATTTTATGAGATTGATGGAAATAAGTTGAAAAGATTAAAGCAATCCTGTCCTAAATGTGGTCCAGGAGTATTTCTTGGAGAGCATAAGGATCGTTTAGCATGCGGAAAGTGTGGTTATACCGAGTTTAAAAAATGATGAGAAAGCTTAGAAAGCTTAAAAAACTTCACTCTGGCAAGGCAAAAACCATTTTCAGCACTGATAACCCTGAAAAGTTGATAATGGAATTCAGAGATGACCTTTCGGCTTTTGATGGTAAGAAAAAGAGTTACGTACCAAAAAAGGGATACTACAATGCTCAGATTTCTGCAAAGCTTTTCAGACTGCTTGAAGAAAAGGGAATCAAAACCCATTTTGACTGCATGCTTTCTGAAACAGAGATGGTTGTAGATGCTGTTGAGATTATACCAATTGAAGTGATTGTAAGAAATATAGCCACAGGGCTTCTCACAAGAAAATATCCCTTCAAAGAGGGAGAAAGACTTGACCCGCCTGTGTTGATCTTTGATTATAAGAGTGATGAGTATGGCGACCCAATGCTCAATGATGATATAGCATTAGCTTTGCATATTGCTTCAAGAGATGAGCTTTTAGAGATAAGAAGGGTTGCCCTGAAAGTCAACACGTTTCTTACTCAATATCTAAATGAAAGAAATCTTCTTCTGCCTGATTTCAAGCTTGAGTTCGGAAGGCACAGAGGTAAAATAATCTTAGCCGATGAAATATCCTGTGATACCTGCAGATTGTGGGACAAAACCACAGGAGAATCCTTGGATAAGGATGTCTTCAGATTCGGTAAAGGGGATGTGATTAAAGCTTATGCAGAAGCAGCTAAGAGAATCGTGCCTGAGATATTCGATGATGAAAAATAAAAACATTCATATCGCTTCAATGAGTATCGTCTTTCATGGCAAAGGATAAGAAACTCGTGCTTTCAGGGAATTGTAATGGTTGTGGAGTATGTGTGGCTGTATGTCCCACAAACACCAAGTTATCAAAGGCAGAGGATTTTGATATAAATACAGCCAAACTTGCAATACATGTGAGTAATGGGGCTGCCTCTATAGACTACGATGTATGTATTGCCTGTGGTATATGTACACGTAACTGTCCTGTAGGAGCTTTAGAGATTGTCAAGATTTAATGTACAAGGTAGGCAAGGACATTAAAAAGGCAGCAGATATCATAAAACAGGGTGGAGTGGTTATTTATCCTACTGAGACTGTTTATGGTATAGGAGCAAATATTTTTTCTGAAAAAGGGGTTAGAAGGGTTTTTGCCATTAAAAAAAGAAATTATAGAAAACCAGTTTCTGTGGCTGTATCGAGTTTTGATATGTTAAAGAGCCTTGCGTATATAAATAAAAAGGAAGAAAGGTTTATTAAAAGGCTTTTACCAGGACCTGTAACGGTTTTGCTAAGAAAAAGGGAAGACCTTCCTCATATCACCACAGGTGAGTTAATCGGCATTCGTTTTCCCGACCATGAGATGGCACTACATCTTATTGAGCTTGCAGGTGTACCCATTACCTCTACCAGTGCAAATATTGCAGGAGAAACACCTCCAAGAAGGGTTAATGAGATAACAATAGATGCAGACTATATTTTAGATGGAGGTGTGTGTAAGGGCAAACCTTCAACAGTCGTTGATCTTATAAACCTGAGAATCCTGCGCAGAGGTGAAGGGTATGAGAGGGTGCTTGCCATGCTAAAGGAAGTCAGATGCTGAAGTTCATCAACTCGAAAATCTTAATAATGATGAAACCTCCTAAGGTGGATGCTGGTATGGTCAAAATCCATGCTGCCATTATATTGCGTGCGAAACTCCAGCGAACACTTGTTTTACGTTTGGTTGCTCCAATGCCCATTATTGACC
>CAZCRM010000003.1:0-24342 GCA_964501085.1 uncultured Methanosarcinales archaeon
CCCTTCTTTGCTCCTTTCCTGCAAGCCATTTAAGCTTCCTCTTTGCAGAAGAAGTACTCTTTCGCTGCTTCTTATCGCAAGATTAGCAGTAAGCTTAAATCTACGAGTTTCGTAGAAAATGGTGAAGAGCTATGGGATTGTAAACTTTATTGTTCCAAGCTATCTCACTAATGTAGTTACAATATCTGAAAGCTTTAATAGTGCCATAAGCTTTCTAAACTCTTTAGTTGTTACAAGTTTACATACTACTGTCTTGGTAGCCTACATTAATCATATATGTCATTAGTGTTTAAAACTTAACTGAGGTGAGAAAGACGGCATTCCTAGGTCTCCTAACGCCAAAGTCTATGAAATTTCCATTTATAACCCTATTGCTCATAACAAACAGGCAGAAAAGCTCGGTTGAGATGAATTTATTAGGTCATTGCTCTTTGAAGCAGTAGTGCTTAGAGAACATCATCATGGACAGAACCAAAAATGTCAAATGAAGTGAAATACCTACTTACACCATTCATCATGTACATGAAACGTGCGGGATGGATATTAATCATCCTGATAATAGCAGGCAATGCTAAGGCAGTGAATGTTTCCTTGAACTCAGGTAATGTGTACAAGGATGAAATCTTTGATGTGGATATACTTGTTAATCCAGAAGATGCTGCAATAGCTGGAATTCAGACTGATGTGCTATTTGATAACACCACATTAACGCTAATCTCAGTAAAGCAGGGAAATATGTTAAAGGGTAAGAATGCCTATTTCACAGTGCTCTCTCAAAACAGTACCTATATCTCAAACATCATCGGCGTAGTTCTGGGAAATGCGAGCATTACAACAAAAGATGTGTTTGCTACAATCACCTTCAGGGCAAAAGATTCTGGAAAAGCTTTCGTAGAACTCAGGAATCTCAAGATAAGTGACAACACGGGGAAACAATTAGATGTGAACCTATCAAATGTTAGGTTTACTATTCTAAAATCTGAAAATAATATACATGAGGGCAGCACTGGAGGAGGTGCAGGGGGAGGTACGGGAATTGCATCTGATGAAAACCCTAAAAATATCGAGTTCATAGAGCGATACTCAAGCTATATATACAAAAATGTTACCACTGCATACTGCTTCAGGAGAACTGATAACCCAATACTCTGCATCAATATAACAGGCAACACCAGTGCAGGTGAGGTCACCACCCTTGTTGAGGTACTGAAAAACACCTCATCTATAGTAAGAACCCCTCCTCCATATGTGGTGTATAAAAATCTGAATATCTGGGTTGGAAGCTCTGGCTTTGCAGTACCAAAGAACATAAAGCATGCAGAAATCACCTTCAGGGTAGAAAAGGCATGGATAATAAAAAACAGCATTGATAGCGTGGTTATGATGCGTTATGACAGAGGATGGCACTCCCTCCCAACCCAGAAAATAAAAGAGAATGAAGCTTATTATTACTATAAAGCGACCACAACAGCGTTTTCTCCTTTCGCCATAACAGGTAGACACGCAATTATGGCAGGATTAGTGCAAGAAATACCAGTGGCAAAGAAACAGCGTTCTGAGGAATCAGAGAGAGCAGAACCGACGGCAGATTATATAAAAGTTCTGCTGATAATTGTTATTGTTTCTGGGATCTATCTTCTAATCCATAGATTGTTCCATAGGTGAGGTTATTTCTTGTTCAACAGCGCTCCAGGAAGTCTTAACCTGATTCCTTTGTCTGTGAAAACAAAATCCACGGGCACTTCATTGATATTAGTGGTTCTCATTTTCTGAATTTCAATAAGATATGTTTTGTGCTGACCAAACTCATCCACCTTCTTCTTATCAAAGAAGAGAACCCCATCCCCCATAAAATCAAAATCATCGAATTCCTTTACCTCAAGTCCATGCTTCTTTTCTGTAATCACAATGGTTGTGATTTTCTTCTCTCGAATCACCCTTAATATATTCCTCCATTGAGATGAAACCCTGAAATCCTTCACATTATAGAGGATGTTGATGGGATCGAACACAACTCTTTTGGGCTTGAAGATTTCAAAGATTTCGATGATTTCTTCTGTGGATAACATGGTGAAACCGAAGATCTCAAGATAACCTTTCTCAATATATTCTCCAATATCCCATCCAAAACGCATTGAAGACCTTATAAGCTGATCCGCCTTTTCCTCAAAAGAAAAAAAGATGCAACGTTCATTATTCCTTAAACCCTCTATCAAAAACTGCATGGCAAAGGTGGTCTTTCCAGTGCCTGGTGGACCTGTCACCACAACAACAAACCCTTCTGGTATGCCACCTTCAATAAGCTCATCAAAACCAGGTATCCCTGTTTTCACCCTCTTTACGACCTTGCTAATGCTCTGAGGATCGTTTTTCTCTTTAAATCTGAGCTTATCCAGACTAAAAAGTGCACGCTCTATTACTACATTCTTAGCTCCCAGTTCAGCCTCATACCTCTCAAGAATCCTCATGGCTGCTGTACTTAGTGTGGTGTGGATGGGATGTCTTCTGCGCATATAATAATAATGATTATAATAGTGATGTTACATGAAGTTTATGGTATTGTATTTACGTTCTCATCCCGTTATATCTCTTATGAGATGTCTTGTCACAGGTGGTGCTGGATTCATCGGCTCCCATATCGTTGAGCATTTATTAAAAAAGGGTTATGAGGTTGTATGTTATGACCTTGTTAAAAATAACATTAATCTTGATATGCACCACAACCTTGAGCTTGTTAAAGGAGATATAGAAGATAAGGAGCATGTGAAGAAGGTCATGGAGGGTGTTGATATAGTATTTCATGAGGCTGCGATGGTATCTGTAGTAGAAAGTATGAAGAATCCTGTTAAGGCAATAAAGGTGAATACCATTGGAACCTTCAATGTTCTGTGTGCTGCAAAGGATAGTGATGTAAGAAAGGTGATTCTTGCCTCATCAGCTGCGGTTTACGGAAACTCGCCAGAACTTCCCAAGAAAGAGGATATGCCGCTTTCTCCCCTCTCACCCTATGCCATATCCAAGCTTGACGGAGAATATGCTGCAAGAATCTTCTACGAAGAATACGGGCTAAAAACAACATGCCTGCGTTATTTCAATGTTTATGGACCAAGACAGGATCCTACCTCTCCTTATGCTGCTGTGATACCCATTTTTATTAACAAGGCATTGAAAAATGAATGTTTGCCCATATATGGAGATGGCACGCAAACAAGGGATTTCATTTTCGTGGAGGATGTGGTGAGGGCAAACATGTTAGTGATGAATAAAGGCGATGGTAAGGTATTTAATGTGGCATCAGGGGTTGCAACATCCATCAATCAGCTGGCAGAGAAGATTATAAATATAACAGAATCAGAGTCAAAGGTGGTTTATAAAGAGCCAAGGGCTGGAGATATAAAACACAGTCTTGCAGATATCACTGAGATAAGCAGGATTGGATTCAGACCAGAGTTCGACCTCAATCAAGGTCTTAAAGTTACCATGGAATGGTTCAGGAGCAAAGCTTTTAACGGGTAAATCTCATGTTATGAAAAACATGATTGACATTGCTATACCAAAAGGCAGTCTTGAGGAGCAGACCTTGTTGCTCTTCAAGCAGGCGGATCTTGAAGTGAAAAGAACAGAAAGGGAGTACAACCCACGAATAAATGACCCCAGAATCAATAAGGTGAAGATTCTCCGTCCCCAGGAGATTCCCAAATATGTTGAAGAGGGTTATTTTGATCTTGGAATCTCAGGCAAGGACTGGGTAGTGGAATCAGGTGCTGATGTGGTTGAGATAGCAGACCTGAATTATAGCAAGCAGGGTGAAGGAAATGTTAAAATTGTGGTAGCAGTACCTGAGCATAGTAATATCAAGAGTGCGAAGGATATTAAACCTGGTAGCAGGGTATCTACTGAATATCCAAACCTCACAAAAAAATTCTTTGATGAGCTTGGCATACCTGTAGAGATTCATTATTCCTATGGTGCCACAGAAGCAAAGGTTCCTGAACTTGTGGATGTTATTGTTGACCTCACAGAAACAGGTTCAACCCTGAGAAGAAATGGACTCAGAGTGGTGGACACAATAATGGAATCCTGTACAAAACTCATCGCAAACAAGCAAAGCTATAACCACCCTGTTAAACGGAAGGAGATTGAAGAGATAAGGATTCTTTTACTTGCGGTGCTTGAAGCAAGAGGTAAAGTATATATCATGATGAACGTTCCTGAGAAAAGATTAAAAGAGGTTGTTGAGATTCTGCCAGCCATGAAACAGCCCACTGTCTCCAAGCTCTATAACTCAGATTACTATGCTGTCCAGAGTGTTGTGAGCAAGAGTGAGATCAATATCCTTATTCCAAAACTCAAGAGCTTGGGTGCAGAGGATATTCTTGAACTTGATATCACCAAGATTGTGCATTGAAGATGAGAATAATAACCCCTTCTCGACTGCATATTACTCTTATCGACCTTAACGCAAGCATAGGCAGAGTGGATGGAGGAATAGGTCTCACCCTTCATGAACCATCTATTGAAATCAGTGCAGAAGGTTATGATACCCTTGAGATTACAGGAAGGAGTGAGCATGAGGAACGCATGAGAAATGCTGTAAAAAAAATTTTACCAAAAGAGAAAGGAATTCGCATTCGTATTGAAAGGGATTATCCCTCTCATGTTGGTCTGGGTTCAGGAACACAGGCATCTCTGGCAGCAGGCATGGCTGCGAATCTTCTTTATAATCTGAACATGAGTGTGTACGAGATTGCAAAGAAGGTGGGGAGGGGTGGTACAAGTGGTATAGGGGTTGCCGCATTTGAAAAGGGGGGATTTATTCTCGATGGAGGACACAGGTTCAGTGATAAAAAAGATTTCCTTCCTTCTTCAGCTACTAAACTTCCTCCCGCTCCTGTGCTCTTAAGAAAAGATTTTCCTGACTGGAAGATACTTGTTGCCATACCTGAAACCAAGGGTGCACATATGCAGAGAGAGGTGGATATCTTTAAAAAGATATGTCCAATCCCTTTAAAAGAGGTGGAGAAGCTATCCCATATCATTCTGATGCAGATCCTCCCTGCTCTGATTGAGGAAGATATCATTACCTTTGGAAGAGGTATTAATGCCATTCAGAATATAGGCTTTAAGAGAAAGGAGGTAGAGCTTCAACCCAAGGCTAAAAAACTTATGGAGATGCTTGTGCAGGAAGGAGCCTATGGTGCAGGCATGAGTTCCTTTGGTCCAACTGTTTATGCGTTTGGCGAGGATATGGAGAACCTTAAGAGCATGGCAGAGGAGTTTCTTGAGGGGAAAGGGAAGGTGTATATCACAAAAGCAAGAAATACAGGAGCTATAGTACAATGGTAGAATCTGAGGCTCACAAAAAATACGAATTCAAAAAAACTATAGAGGTTCTTAGAGAGAAGCATGGCAGAGGTACAGAGCTTATTTCATTGTATATACCTCCTGACAAGCAGATACATGAGGTGACGAGTTATCTCAGAGAAGAGCTTGGGCAGGCAGCAAACATCAAGTCAAGGGTGACAAGACAGAATGTACAGAGTGCTATTGAATCACTGCTTTCAAGACTCAAGCTGATTCCAAGGGCACCTGCCAATGGAGTTGTGATTTTCTGTGGAGCAGTGGATGTGGGCGCTGACAAGACAGAACTTCAGACCTATATCCTTGAACCCCCTGAGCCCATAAAATCCTACAAATACCACTGCAACTCTTCCTTCTATCTTGAGCCACTTGAGGAAATGCTTGTTGAGAAGGAGACGTATGGGTTGCTGGTGCTTGATCGAAGAGAAGCCACCATTGGTGTGTTGCGGGGAAAGCGTATCGAAGTCATGGCGCATCTAACCTCTGCTGTACCAGGAAAACACAGGAAAGGAGGGCAGAGTTCTCACAGGTTTCAGCAGCTCAGGCTCATAGCGATTAACGATTTTTACAACCGCATAGGTAAAACTGCAAGTGAGGTATTTCTTTCTGTAGGTAAGGATTTAGAAGGTGTGCTTATTGGAGGTCCCTCTCCTACCAAAGAGGAGTTTGAAAGTGGAGGGTATCTTCATCATGAAATTCAGAAAAAGATTATCGGACTTTTTGATGTAGCGTATACCGATGAATCAGGTTTGTATGAGCTCTTTGATAAGGCAGGAGACGCTCTTGCCGATCTTGAGGTGGTGAAGGAAAAGAAGTATATGGAGCGATTTATAAAAGAGCTTGTTAATGATACTGGTTTGGCATCGTATGGTGAAGAGCATGTGAGAAAGAATCTCATGATGGGGGCAGTGGATATTCTTCTGCTTTCCGAGAATCTCAGAAAGAATCGTCTGACAATAAGATGCAGTAGCTGTGGTTTTGAGGAAAAGAAAACCGTTATGAAAAAACCAGAGGAATACCAGCCTGGAAGCTGTGAGCAATGTGGTTCAAGCTTAAAGGTTGAGGAGTCCATTGATATAGTAGATGAACTCTCAACCATTGCAGATGAGATGGGAACCAAGGTTGTTTTTATATCGAATGACTTTGAAGAAGGACAGCAGCTATACACAGCCTTTGGAGGTATCGCTGCTATACTAAGATACAAAACAGGTGTTTGAAGATTATAGAGTTATCATCTCTACAAGCCTCTCTAACACTTCCTCCACCCCTTCTCCTGTCAAAGTGGACATTCTCAAATCAAACTCTCCTGCTTTAGAGACATCACTCTTGTTTGCCACCACCAACATGGGAATTGCAAACTCTCTCTTTATTTCATCCAGAAGATGAAGCTGTTTTTCCAGCGTATAACCGCATGTGCCAGAGGGGTCAACGATGAACAGCATAATCTTTGCAACATGCTTTAAAGCCAGTATTGCCTGAAGCTCGATTTTGTTTCTCTTCTCAAGTGGTCTATCCAGTAACCCAGGGGTATCGATGATCTGGTATCTTTTTCTGTTCTTTATGAAATGTCCAACCGCAAGCCCTTTTGTGGTGAATGGGTAGGAGGCAATCTCTGGTCGTGCACTGCTCACAAGAGCTACAAAACTGGATTTTCCCACGTTTGGGTAGCCAGCGACCACAATTGTGGGGGCATCGCTGATATCTGGAAGTTTCCGAAGCTTGTTTCTGGCGTCGTTGAGGAATCGCAGATTCTTATCTATGCTATAAATAATGGAAGAGATTCGCCCCATCGCCTGTTTTCTTATCAAGGTAGCATCCTTGCTTGTGCGCATCACAGCTATATATTCCCTTGATATCCCGTTGATCTTATTCCCAGCCCACTGAAGAGATGCAAGCTTCATCTTCATTTCATCGATACCCACAAGCACATCCGCAAGCTCCCTATAGAAAGGAGGTATCTGGTCAAGGCTGGGGAACTTTCTGACAATGTTCTTTAAGTTATCAGTTAGGATGTTGGATGCAGTAAGAAGCATGGATTCCTCTGCTTTAAGGATTTCCTCCCCAGATTTTCTTTTCCCGCGTCTTGCACGGGCAGCGCGACGAAAAGCCTTGTCAAGCAGTTCTTCTGATGTTGGTACTGTGGGTATTTTTTCAAAGATCATATTAAATAAGCATGTAGCATGGGAATAAAATGGTTGTGTATATTAGAAGAAGTTATTTATGATGTTCAAATACCACCTCATCACCATACTCTATCCTGAAGATTCTATGATATGGAATATGGATGGAGCCTTCAAGAATCAGAAACCCTCTATCTATTTTCTTTATAACATTTCCTTCAATTACTTTTGTATCCTCTGGCGCACCTCTATGGATATAATATACCCTGCACCTGTTAAGATCATACCTCCATTTGATTTCGTTGAGAACTTGTCTTGGATGTCTGGATTTAATTGATACCATACATTTGACACTCTCCACGGCTAAAGCCGGGAGATTCTTGCTTCTAGGGGCTTCATACTCATCTGCACCCACATCGAGCTTTTACTCTCAGATGCATCGTCAACCCTTAGAAGCAAAGGGTGTGCCAGCACCCCGTTAAACCCTTCTCCGTGGAGAAGGGCTATATTCAGCACTCCAATAACTTTAGAATTGTTGATATATTTAAATTTTTCGATAAAGATGAGAGCCCACCCACCTCCCCTAATTCATCTCATTAATAAATTCATAAGCTTTCTTAGCGACCTACTGTAAAACCACCCTTTATATGTTGATACTTGAAAAGATATGCCATAAGTTAAATAACAATACTGTCATGTAGGTGCATAAACCATGGTAAAACTTACGGATACCACATTCAGGGATGCACATCAATCTCTCATAGCCACCCGCATGCGAACAAAGGATATGCTACCTATAGCAGAGAAGATGGATGAGGTAGGCTTCTATTCCCTTGAGGTATGGGGAGGAGCGACCTTTGATTCCTGCATACGTTACCTGAATGAAGACCCATGGGAAAGGCTCAGAATGCTCAAGAAATCAATCAAGAAAACACCCCTTCAGATGCTGCTTCGAGGTCAGAATCTTGTAGGCTATAGGCATTATTCTGATGACATTGTTATTAAATTCGTTGAACATGCAGCAGAGTCAGGGATTGATATCTTCAGGATATTCGATGCTGTGAATGATCTCAGAAATATGGAGGTGTCTATCAAAACCGCAAAGCGTGTTGAAGCGCATGTTCAGGGTGCTATATGCTATACCATCAGCCCTGTTCATACTGTCAATAAGTATGTGGAGATGGCAAAAAAACTGGAAGAAATGGGATGCGATTCCTTATGCATTAAGGATATGGCTGGGCTTATTACACCTAAAGCTGCCCATGACCTTGTAAAGGCATTGAAAAAGGAGATAAGCATTCCTGTTGATCTGCACAGCCACTGCACCAGTGGAATGGCTCCCATGAGCTATCTTTATGCATGCCATGCAGGTGTGGATATTCTGGATACCGCCATGTCTCCTTTTGCATGGGGCACCTCACAACCTCCAACCGAAACCATGGTAGCGGCATTGAAAGAAACCCAATATGATACTAAGCTTGATCTCAATCTTCTCACCGAGATCAAGAAATACTTTGAAGAGGTGAAGCAAAAATATCGTAGTATACTCAACCCCATATCAGAGAGAATAGATACTGATGTTTTAAAATATCAGATACCAGGGGGCATGCTCTCTAATTTAGTATCCCAGCTAAAAGAGCAGAACGCTCTGGATAGATATGAAGAGGTGCTTGCAGAAATGCCAAAGGTAAGAGAAGAACTGGGCTACCCACCTCTTGTCACCCCAACAAGTCAGATTGTGGGTACGCAGGCTGTGCTTAATGTGCTCATGGGTGAG
This sequence comes from uncultured Methanosarcinales archaeon, assembly GCA_964501085.1. Lineage (GTDB taxonomy): Archaea > Halobacteriota > Methanosarcinia > Methanosarcinales > Methanoperedenaceae > CAZCRM01. Next base: position 9,259 of record CAZCRM010000003.1, read on the forward strand.
AGATACAAGGTTGTGCCAAAAGAGGTGAAGGATTATGTTAAGGGTTTATACGGAAAAACCCCTGCTCCTATAAGCAAGGAAATTATTACCAAAATACTCGGGGATGAGGAACCCATTACCTGCAGACCTGCAGACCTATTACCTCCTGAGCTTGATAAGCTCACGAAAGAAGCTGAGAAGCTGGGTATAGTCAGAAAACCAGAAGATATTCTCACCTATGCTCTATATCCTGCCATAGCTCCAAAGTTTTTAAGGGGTGAGCTCAAGGAAGAACCGATAGAGCAAAAAAAGGAAGAAAACACTGTTACCGGCATACCAACAGAGTTCAGGGTCGAGGTGGATGGAGAGGTCTTTGATGTGAAGATTCTATCAGCAGGCAAGGGTATGAGTATAAACCCTGTTTCAGAGAAGCTTGACCTTGAAGGTGCTGTCACCACAAGTATGCAGGGCATGGTTCTTAAGATCAAGGTTAAGAAAGGTGACTCTGTTACCAAAGGTGATGTGCTGTTGGTGCTTGAAGCCATGAAGATGGAAAATAATATCCATGCCCCTCATGATGGTGTTGTTAAGGAGATACTTGTAAAAGAGGGAAGTACTGTAAATCCTGGTGACCCTTTGATGATTATCAGATAACATGTTCAACAAGATATTAATCGCTAACAGGGGAGAAATTGCTATCCGTATTATGCGGGCGTGCAGAGAGCTTGAGATAAAAACAGTTGCGGTGTATTCTGATGCTGATAAGAACGCCCTCTTTGCAAAGTATGCTGATGAGGCATACCATATAGGTGCTTCTCCAGCAAGTGAAAGTTATCTCAACATTGATAAAATACTTGATGTGGCACATAAGACAGGAGCAGAAGGAATCCATCCAGGGTATGGTTTTCTCGCTGAGAACCCTGAGTTCGCAAGGCGATGTGAGAAGGAAGGCATCACCTTCATAGGTCCTTCGGCAGAGGCTATTGAAAGCATGGGGAGCAAGATTGCCTCTAAGAAAATAATGAAAAAGGCAGGGATTCCTGTGATACCAGGAAGCGATAATGGTATAACTGATGTTGATGACGCTATTGACGCTGCAGAAGCCATCGGTTTTCCTGTGATTGTTAAGGCATCAGCTGGAGGTGGGGGCATAGGGATGAAGGTGGTGCATGAAAAGAATGAACTCATGCATACCATTGAATCAACGCAAAGAGTGGCAAAATCTGCCTTTGGCGATGCAACGGTGTTTATAGAAAAATATCTTGAAGAACCCCGCCATATTGAGTTTCAGATTCTTGCAGATTCTCATGGTAATATCATACATCTTGGTGAGAGGGAATGCACCATTCAGAGAAGACATCAGAAACTCATAGAGGAATCTCCTTCACCAGTGATGACACCTGAATTAAGGGAACGCATGGGTGCTGATGCAGTAAAGGCTGCAAGAGCTATTGATTACACCAATGCAGGAACTGTGGAGTTTCTTTATTCAAAAGGTGATTATTATTTCCTTGAGATGAACACAAGACTTCAGGTTGAGCATCCCATAACAGAGGTGGTCACTGGTATATCTATCGTAAAAGAGCAGCTGAGAATCGCATCAGGGGAGGAATTAAGGTATAGGCAGGAGGATATAGAGCAGAGGGGCTGGGCGATTGAGTGCCGTATCAATGCAGAAGACCCATTAAACGATTTTACTCCTTCACCAGGTAAGCTAAGAGGGTATCGCTCACCAGGAGGTCCTGGTGTGAGGGTGGATAGTGGTGTGCATACAGGCTATACCATCACCCCCTTCTACGACTCCCTGATTTCAAAACTCACGGTATGGGGCAGGGATAGAGATGAAGCCATTGCAAGGATGAAACGAGCGTTATATGAATATATAATAGTAGGGGTAACCACCAACATACCCTTTCATAAAGCTGTGATGAATAACGAGTATTTTAAAAGAGGTGAGTTCAACACACATTTCATCGAAGAGCATAACATCATTGCAGAGGTTGAGAAGATTGTTGAAGCAGAGAGGGAGAAGGGTGCCACGTTAGCCTCAGCTCTGCATTCTGAGGATAAAAAAGTGGCTGCCATAACCGCTGCAGTTGGAGCATACATGCATGCAAGAGAACAGCATGACCATAAAGGATAAGATAGTTGAGAAACTCATATTAAGTAAAGAACCAATCTCAGGTGAACAGCTTGCTAGAGAGTTATGTGTTTCAAGGTCAGCGGTCTGGAAACATATCCAAGCACTAAGGGAAGAGGGGTATATGATCAAATCTTCCACAAAACGAGGGTATTCCCTTACAAGCCTGCCTGATATACTCACACCTGCCATGATAAAGGCTGGGCTTAAAACCAGCATAATTGGGAGAGATATTCATTATTTCAAGGAAACAGAAAGTACCAACATAATAGCAAGGGAAATCGCAAACATGGTTGAGGAAGGATGTGTTGTTATTGCAGAAACCCAGACCAGAGGGCGTGGGCGCATGGAGCGTAAATGGTTCTCTCCTGAAGGAGGTATATGGCTCTCCATAATACTGAAGCCAAAAATAGAGTCATGGCATGTGCCCCGCATTACCATTCTGGCAGGGGTGTGTGTTGCAAAGGTGATACGCAGTTATGGTCTTGAAGCAAGAATAAAGTGGCCTAATGATGTTCTTATAAATGAAAAGAAGGTGTGTGGAATCCTTACAGAGCTTGAGGCTGAGATTGATCAGGTTGAGTACTGTGTTGTGGGTATAGGTATCAACGCCAATGTTGATATAGAGTTATTTCCTGAGGAGATAAGAGAGAACTCAACATCCCTGAAAAAGGAGTTAGGTAAGGATGTAAATAGGGTGGAGTTGGTGCAGAAGCTGTTCGAAGAGTTTGAAAAAGAATATATGATGTTTCAGAAAGGTGAGTTTTCATCCATACTGGATGACTGGAGATCCATGTCAGCAACCATAGGGGAATGGGTGAAGATCACCACGAGTAGCAGGACAATATATGGTGAAGCTATTGGTGTGGATAACGAGGGTGCTCTGATACTGGAAACTGGTGAGGGAAAGCTTGAGAGGGTTGTGGCAGGAACATGTGAGCATCTCAGGAGAGTATAGATGTATGAAGAGTTAAAAGAGCGTCTAAAACAAATGGAAATAAATTATGACAACAAGGAGTTCTTTTCAATAGTAAATATAATCAAAAAAGAGGGGATAGAGGATGATGAGCTTCTGAAACTGATAGCAAGCATACGTCAGCAAAGATTCAAGGGTAGCGCTTTCCCAATACCTCTTGTGAACCTTCTCTTTGTTATTGTTAGTGGTGTGGTGATTCTTGCATCTATAATAAACTCTGTCTGGGTGCTTTACCTTAGCGTGTTTATACTCATGATAACGCTGCATCCCCTCTCGCATTATATTGCAGGCAAGCTTCTTGGTATAAGATTTATTCATTACTATCTTAATGGACCTGCAAGAATTGAGCCAACACTCATGATAGACTATTTTTCGTATCTCAAAGCATCGAATAAAAAGAGAGCGATTATGCATGCATCAGGGGTTATAGGGACAATAATAGCACCGCTTATCGGGGTAAGCATTGCTCTGAATAAAGGTGCTCATAGCACAGCAGTTAACCTGTTTGTTCTTTTTCTGTTGCTCATACTCTTTGAACTGATCACATCAACAAGGAAGGGTGATCTCAGGAGGGCTAAAAGAGAGTGGTGTATTTCATGAGTTTTAGCTTGTTTTTGTAGTTTCTGTATATTTTCGTATAAACATATCAAATACAAGCGAAGCACCTTACTTTAAAATCACAAGTGCATAATCTAAAATTTTTTAATGCACAACTTTTCGATGGGATGTGAGGATGAACGTCATCTTTTCCAGAGTACTAAGATTATTATTGATGGAAAAACTATAAATCCTGAGATGGTATAACTAAAGAGAAATAAACTTTATTGAGGAATGTGATATGGAATCAATTATATCTGATGCAATATCGAGGTCGGAGGAATCTGCACGTAGTATAGGGGAAACAGATGATGAACTTCAGTCAATTTTGCAGGAATTAAAAACCAATATTGTAGTAATAGGGTGCGGTGGGTCAGGATCAAATACCATACAGAGAATGAGTGAAGAAGGAATTGTGGGAGCAGAACTGTATGCTCTAAACACGGATGCCCAGCATCTTCTTAGTGTGAAAGTACCGAATAAGATTCTTATAGGACGTAGCAGAACAAAAGGGCTGGGTGCTGGAAGTGTGCCACAGCTTGGTCAGGAAGCAGCAGAGGAGTCAAGGGATCAGATTGAAAAGATTGTAGAGAATGCTGATATGGTTTTTGTGACCTGTGGTCTTGGTGGAGGCACAGGTACAGGAGCAGCACCTGTTGTTGCAGATGCTGCTCGCAAGGCTGGAGCATTAACAATTGCTGTGGTTACACTGCCTTTCTCCGTAGAAGGAGCAATACGTATGGAGAATGCAGAAGCTGGTCTTGAGAGACTGCGTGAGGTTGTGGATACGGTAATCGTGGTACCTAATGATAAACTGCTTGAGGTAGTGCCTCATCTTCCCCTTCAGATGGCGTTCAAGGTATGTGATGAGGTTCTCATGCGCTCTGTCAAGGGAATAACAGAACTGATAACCAAGCCAGGTCTTGTCAATCTTGATTTCGCTGATGTAAGAGTGGTGATGCAGAAGAGCGGTGTGGCTATGATAGGGCTTGGAGAGGCTGAGGGTGAGAGAAGAGCTATAGAATCGGTAAACAAGGCGATTCGTAGTCCTCTACTAGATGTGGACATATCTGGAGCCACCTCAGCACTGGTGAATGTTGTGGGTGGAACAGATATGACAATAGCAGAGGCTGAAAGTGTGGTGAATGAGCTTTATACACGTATAGACCCCAATGCAAGGCTTATCTGGGGCGCCATGGTGGAACCAGAACTTGAGAATGTTATAAGGACGATGATCATCGTTACAGGGGTGAAATCACCCCAGATACTTGGAAAAGGCACAGGAGGCAGTGCAGCCACAGCCAAATATGGAATTGATTTCATCAAATAATGCATACATAAGCGAGGTTTTTAATTCCATACAGGGGGAAGGGTTATATGTAGGTACTCGCCAGGTGTTTGTGAGATTTCAGGGGTGTCAGCTTCACTGTGCATACTGCGATACCCCTTATGCTCGAAATATCACTGATTCATGCAGAATCGATAAAGGAAGCAACGAATTTTATTATGTTAGAAATCCTGTGAGCAGGGATGATCTTGAGAAATCCATCTCAAGATTATGGTTACCTTCAACCATGCATGTCAGTCTTACAGGAGGCGAGCCACTGCTTCATGCAGACTTTATAAGCTCTCTTGAGATTGATTACCCCCTATACCTTGAGACAAATGCAGGTTTTCCTGAAAAAGCTGAACAAATCAAGGACATGATTGAGATAGCCTCTTGCGATATAAAACTGCCTGAGCATAATTCTACATGTTGTTACGAGGAATTACTGAAGAAGGAGCTTGAAACCATTGCCATATTCAATGAAACAACAACAACCTTTGTTAAAATCATAGTACTTCCAGAAACAAATATTGCGTCCATATCTCCTGCCATAGAAGGGATAGCATCTCTGGATAAAAACATACCCTTGATTCTTCAGCCAGTGGCTTCAGGTGTAGCTTCAGAAAAGCTTTTCAAGCTTATGGATTTTGCAGGTAAGAAAATAAAGCATGTGCGAGTAATCCCCCAGATGCACAAGCTAATAGGAATAATGTAGCTTTGACTAATATGGAATTTTTTTCAGATTTCTGTCAATTTCCTTTACCATGGATGAGGGTATCCCAACCACGACCTCATGATCAGAATACCTGCTGTGTTTCCTCGACCCTTTGCATCCCAGAGATACCGCAACTCTCCCATGGAGTGGAGATACTGTGCATTCACTGCACACCGAGGCAATACCTCCTGTCTTGATTTCAAGGAAATCACCGTTTTTATAGGAGTACGCCTGAATCACCCGCATAGCATCTTTGGGTTTGAGGAATAGTAAGAGTACATCAAAATTACTTTTTATATAAGGGGTTATTAATATACTCATCTTCTTTGATATTCTATGCAGAGATGATACCGCCTTTCTTGCTGCCTCTCGGCTGCTGTATCTTCCTGAGTTATAATAGTATTCTTCAGGACTGACTTCTGTATCTCCAAACACATAGGCGCAAACCCTGCATCTCTGGTGTCGTATCAGAAATTCCTCTCCAAATCGAGCTTTTTGAACAAGCTCGCAGTATAGTTGATCCGAATATTCCCCCTGCTCATGGGTAAAAGTTACGCTCACTGGCTTACCTGTATCCATGAGATCATGAATATTAGAATATCTCACAGTTCCTCTAGGATTTGTTTAATACCTTTTGTTTTTATCTCCTTTATAATCTGCTGGTTTTCATGAAGAAAGGTTGTGGCGTCGGCTTCAATTCTCCTGTAGTCTATGGTTTCTCCATGCCCTACACCAGGACATTCCACTACTGGTTTCAGGTGCATGATGGGCTCATCAGAATATTTTACCTCTATTATTCTGAAAGGAAGCAATCTGCACACAAGGGGTTCGTTCTCCCTTATTTTGCATTCAAGTTCCTCACCCAGAAAAAAACATCTACCCTGTTTACCCTTTATTTTGAATACCTGCTTTTCCTCATCAAAATCCAGAAAATTGTCAGGAGAATATCCTGCATTTATAATTCTTCTTATATCTCCCATGGTGAGCTGTATACCTTCAGTACAGCATTTTGCATTACATCTTTTGTATTCACACGTCCACCTGTCAATATTCGTAGGGATACAAATCATACATGCTAATGGAATCTAATGTGATTTATAGTATTCTGCTAAATGTGGGTTCAGTATCCAAAACATTGCAAAGAAACAAATACATAAAAAACATCATAACTATTCTGATATGTAATGAATCGTAGCGATGATGAACAAATCAAATTTTCTGTTGTGATAACAAACTGGAATGGAAAGGAAAAACTTGGTGAGTTGTTCGATAAGTGTCTGGAGTCTGTGGTGAATACAAAATATAAAAACTTCGAGGTCATCTTTATTGACAACGCTTCCACAGATGAAAGCTATGAATATGCAAAATCAAGATTTGATTTTAAATTTTTAAGGAATATAGAGAATCTGGGAGGAGTTGGTAAAAATAACTGCATTGGTGTGTGTGAGGGGGAGGTGATTGCCTTTCTGGATAACGATACCATAGTGGATGCACGATGGCTTGATGAGCCTGCAAAATTATTTGAAAACTTGAATATTAGTTTGGTTCAGTCCAATCTCAGACTACTAAACAATCCAGAAATATCAGATAGTATAGGACATTGTATGAGCATGATAGGTCTGCCAGTTGAGAACAATTTCTTTATGGATGAACCAGAAGAACCAGTACCAATTTTTGGAGGCAAGGGCGCTGCTTTATTTGTTCGCAGAGAGCTGTTTGAACGTCTTGGTGGATTCGATGAGGATTACTTCTTTTATTTTGAAGAATCTGACCTATGTTGGCGTGCCCGTCTGCTTGGCTATGAGGTTTACTTCTCCCCTCACTCTATTATATTGCACAAAGGAGGAGGAAGCTTTAGAAACGGAAAGTTGCTCTACCACAGGCAGAAGAATACCATTGCTTCCATGATAAAGTGTTATGAACTAACGAATCTCATAACATATCTCTCTTTAAGACTTTTGTTTGAACTCGTTGGTATAGTATATCTTTGCTTCAAAAAACCATCCCTTGCTTTAGGAAACATGAAGGCATTGGCATGGGTTTTGAAAAATTTAGGAAAACTGATGAAAAAACGAAAGAATATTCAGAAGAGCAGAGTTGTTTCAGATAGAGAGCTATTTAATAGAGGTTTTATAATCAAATCTCTGAAAATCACCTTTGACTATACAAAAACTCGTCTTGGTTTGTTCGAGGCAGTACGATGAACTGAAACCTGACGTTTATAATATAGTTATGTGGAATAGACATGAGGATATTCTTGCAATTTTGAAGAGGGGGTTGAAGCGGTTATCACTTTCATGTAAGGTATTTATTAGAAAAGAATTATAAGATGAACGTAGGGTAAACTCCCCCTTGCTAACTGAAGGGCTTTTCATTAGAGGTAGAGTAAGATGCACCGCATCAGTAATCAACCCATCATTTCAGAGAAGGAGGTTTACAGCACCTTTAGCTCTGGTAATCTGGTCAATAGACTGCACCAGAGCGGATTTAATAGCGATGATAGCGAGACTTTCCTATCGCTATTCACCAAAAACTATACTTCAAATTCACATTAAAAAAGATTATATATCATGAATAATCATTAAGGATTGAAAAACAATGCGTATAGGTGTATACATATGTCACTGTGGTTCGAACATCGCAGGTACCATTGATGTGGAAGAGGTAAGAAAACATGCTGAGAAGCTAAAAGGCGTTGTTATTGCAAGGGATATACCCTTTGCCTGTGGTGATTCTGGGCAAGAGCAGATCAGAAAGGATATTGTTGAGTATAAACTTGAGAGAATCGTTGTTGCAGCATGTTCTCCCAGACTTCATGAGCCTACCTTCAGAAGGGTGCTTGAGCAATCTGGTCTTAACCCCTATCTTCTTGAGATGGTGAATCTCAGAGAACAGGGTTCATGGGTGCATTCTAACGAGAGTATGGCTACCCAGAAGGCAAAGGATTTAGTAGCCATGGGCACTGCAAGAGCGTCTCTTCTCTTGCCTCTTGAGAAAAAAACCATTCCTGCTAACAAAAATGTTCTTGTGATAGGTGCAGGGGTGGCTGGAATAGAGGCAGCCCTTCAGCTTGCAGACAAGGGATTAAAGGTTTATCTTGTGGAGAAAGAACCTACTATAGGCGGAAAAATGGCATTACTCAATGAAGTCTTTCCGACCAATGACTGTTCTCTCTGTGTTCTTGCTCCCAAGATGACTGAGGTTCAGCATCATCCCAATATCATGCTTTATACATGTTCAGAGATCAAAAAAATAGAGGGTAGAGTAGGTAATTTCAGGGTTAAGGTATTAAGAAAACCCAGATATGTGGATGAGAAGAAATGCAAGGGATGCATAGATATCTGCGCAGGCGTATGTCCTATCGAAGTACCCAACGAGTTCGATTTTGGAATAGGGGCAAGAAAATCCATCTATATTCCTTTTGCTCAGGCAGTGCCTTTAGTAGCCTGTATCGATGAGCACTGTGTGGGTTGTGGTCTGTGCAAACTTGCATGCCCTGCAGAAGCTGTGGATTTCTCTCAGAAGCCTGAGGAAGTTGAGCTTCATGTGGGAGCGATAATAGTAGCTACAGGTTATCAGCCCTTTGATGCTACGCAAAAGCAGGAATATGGTTATGCAAGGTATAGAAATGTTATCACAAGCCTTGAACTTGAGCGCATGTTAAGTGCATCAGGTCCAACCCATGGAAGGGTTGTATCTCCTTCTACTGGTAAGGATGTAACAAGTGTAGCTTTTATACAGTGTGTTGGTTCGAGGGATGAACAGGTGGGCAATACCTACTGCTCCAAGGTATGCTGTATGGTATCAATAAAGAATGCTATCAAAATTAAAGAGATATATCCCGATGCAAAGGTAACAATACATTACATTGATATTAGGGCGGGAGGTGATATGTATGAGGAATATTACAAACGTGCTCAAGAAAAAGGTATCTGCTTCATTCGTGGAAGGGTGGCTGAGGTGGAAGAGATAGATGGAAAAACATTCATTCGTTATGAGGACACCCTTTCAGGTGAGGTATGTCATGAAGCCTATGACCTTGTGGTTCTTGCAATAGGCATGGAAGCTAATAAGGATGCTCAGCATATTGGAAAGATGCTGAACCTCACCACACGCCCTGATGGTTTTTTTCAGAGTGCTCATCCCAAGCTTAGACCTGTACTCACGCATACAAAGGGGGTGTTCATTGCAGGATGCGCAAGCGGCCCAAAGGAGATTCAATTGGCTATTGAGCAGGGAAGTGCTGCTGCAGCCAAAGCTGAGAGCTTGCTCTATAAAGGCGAGATTGAAATTGAGCCCATGAGTGCCTATGTTTTGCAGGAGTTATGCGATGGATGCAGGATATGCGAAGCTGTATGTGAATTTGGTCGTGTTAAAGTACATAAAAAAGCTGTAGTTGACGAGGTGGCATGCAGGGGTTGTGGGGCGTGCAGTGCAGCCTGTCCAACAGGTGCATTACAAACTCGGAATTACACTGATGATCAGATTATGGCTCAGATAATAGAAGCTACAAGGGATATAAAAGAGCATCCTCTCATGATTGCGTTCCTGTGTAACTGGTGCAGTTATGCAGCCGCTGATCTTGCAGGCTCTATGCGAATACATTACCCTACTGGAATCAGAATTATAAGGGTGCTGTGCGCAGGCAGGGTTAATCCTATGTATGTGCTGGAAGCTTTCAAAAGAGGGGCTGATGGTGTGCTTGTGGCTGGATGCAGGCCTGGAGAATGCCATTACACCATAGGGAATTATTGTGCTATGAAGAGAATGAATGTGCTTGCAAAATTGTTAGCCGAGCTTGGTTTTGATGAGAGAAGGCTCAGAGTTGAGTGGTTATCAGCAGGAGAAGGGGAGAGGTTCGCAAATATTGTAAAAGATTTTGCCTTCCAGCTTGAGCAGATAGGTCCAATAGGCAGGGAGCTTGTGGTATGAACGAAGATGAAATATTTGAGGTTACTGTGGAGAGCGAGGTTAAAGGCTCGCTTTTCTTATTTACCCAGAAAACCAATAAATCAAAAAAGCTTCTGAGTTATGATTATAAACGCTGTAATGGATGTTGTTTATGTGTAACGATATGTCCCAAAAAAGCTATAGAAGCAGGTCCAGTAATCGAAATTGCTACAGGTATGGATGCACCTCCTGTTATTATAGACCATACCAGGTGCTCATTCTGTGGCATGTGTGCAGCCTTCTGCCCTGTAAAGGCTTTACAAATGAAAGTGAATGGCAGGGATATTCTTGAGCTTGAGGAGTATCCTCATCTTGATTCTAAGGTTACCTTCAATGATAAATGCCTTCCCTGCCTGCTTTGCATGAAAGCATGTCCTGAGGATGCTATTGAGGTGGAGTTCACCTTTCTAAAAAAGGAGAGCATAGTACCTTTTAGACCAGGTAAAGAGGGGGAGATCAAAGTGGATATGGAGAAATGCACTCTGTGCGGGGTTTGTGCAGAGCTATGCCCTGCATTTGTGCTTGTGGAGAAAGAATCAAAGCCCAATGACTTAATGCCCTTTGATAGCCTTCTCATCGATGAGGATAAATGCGACTACTGTGGTATCTGCGTGCCCTTGTGTCCTGAGGATGCCATAACTGTAAGAGGTTGTGATGAAGAAGAGGTCAAAAGGCTAACCTTAGAGATTACTGGCAACATTAAGGTTAATGATAAATGTACCCACTGCGGGTGGTGCGAGGAGATATGTCCTTATGATGCTGTAGAAGTTACAAAACCTTTTGAGGGCGAGATAGAGCTTATAGATACAAAGCTCAGGGGCTGTGATCCCATAGGCTGTCATGCATGCTTCAATGTCTGTCCTTCTAAAGCATGGGTTGTTCCGCCTGATAAGAAGATTGACGTAATAAAAGATTTCTGTATTTATTGTGGTGCATGTGAGAAGGCATGTCATGTTAGAGCTATAGAGGTTAAGAGAACAAGAATAAAACACACGCCCATAGCTGAAACCCCATGGGCGCAGGAATGGAAGAGTGCCATATTCTCTCTAACAACAGAGGAGAGAAACCTACCGGATATCTCACGCACATTACATGTGGAAAAGGCTGAGAGAAGGAATGAATCTCTTACCAAGCATGTTATCAATGAATATCAGGAGTACGTGGAGGAAAGAATTTCAAGACTCTCCTCGCTTCTATGTAATAAAGCAGTAAGGCGTATATGGGAGAAAAATGATGTCACAACTGCTGTGAAGGAAATCGTGAAGAGGATTAACGATGCGAGGGATGGGATTTGAACCCATGAATCACTTCTGAACTGGATCTTAAGTCCAGCGCCTTTGGCCAGCTTGGCTACCCTCGCATTAGCTCAATTTAATATTCCTTGGTTTACATTAAACTAACGCATCTTTTATGGGACGTGTTCATCTACTCCCTGTGCTTGGCTATGTGTAAGAGGAAGGAAAGTACAAAGCTTTTAAGTTTTTGTATGATATATAGATCTACGTATATCTTTTAAAATTGCTCTTGTTAATGTTTTAATGCGCCGCTTTCGCTTCACTCAAGCGTTTCTAATGAAAGTTTTAACAGGAGGAGTGTATAAGCTTATCAAGAATGTGCTCCCACCATATAACCTCTTAAATTTTTTATATTAAAAAGTTTTTATGATAATAATAACTTTTAAAAGAAAAAGTCTAATAAACTTAACGGAAAAAGAATGAGTATTTAGAGATAGGGCAGTCTGAAGTTAGGCGTATTTGTGCGGAAAAAATGGAATGTGTTGATTTCATGGGGTATGGCGTGTTATAACCTTGGAAGTATGCCAAGTATCCAAGATTGCATTTTCTTTCAATCCTACATTAGTATGATTTTAACCATAGTGCTTATTTTAGCTTGAATAGGTCTCAATATCGATTTTCATTTAAATGCTGCCTTAACGTTAGATTTCATCATATACCTTATTATCGCGATACCTATAGTGATGGGGATTAAATTAATTATCACGCTAATTATAGTCAATGGAATTCTAGGTTGGGAGATTGGGTCTATTCTTGCATCAGTTATAGGTATGAGGATTCCAGTTGCAACAAAAAGTTGTATCAGACCAAGGCTACCTATAAGTATTCCAAGAGCTGAGAATACTATAACAACTATACGAGCCCACTTCTTTAGGGTACGGAGTCCATGGGCAATGATAACTAAGATTGACCCAATTGCCAACCACAGTAATCCCAAGGATACAATCTCCATATGTTGATTGATAAGAAATACAATTTTCACAGCTGTAGGAATTAGCTGCATGCTGAGCAGTAAAACCAATGCAAATATTTCACCTAACCCATATGGAATCGCACCTATTTCACCTAACCTATCTAGAATCGGAGCGAGTGCGAGAGATATTCCAACCAACGCATATAGAATCGCAATAATTGTTACTCCTATTGGTCTTACAGCATGTTTAAGGTGTACAGAATACATGGTTTTCCACACAAATTTTCAGTATATTTCATCTTCAGCAAAAATCCTATCGATTTCATCGGTTCCTTTTTCAGAATGGTACCTTTTCACCATAAGCCACAAGGAAGCTAAGGTTAGCGTGGAGAGGAATTGGCGTTAATCTTATATACTTATATATCATATGGATTTGAGTTTAGTTGGGTATATCCCTTCCGAGCTGGGCTGACTGACACAGCCCTTATGCAGTCTACTGCAACCGAAGTTCCCATGTTGGGAACCTCCAGCCCTTCAGGGCGGAGAGGATGTCAGAAACATATATCTTATCTAAACTACTAATTTTGTTAATGTTTAATGCGCCGCTTTCGCTTCACTCAAGATGAGAGGAGATGAGCGAAAAAGTAGTAATTATATCCAAAGAAGATGAACTTTAAGCTATTAGTCCTGGTTGATTCAACCTCTTGTCGCAAGGAGTCCCCATCCTTTATGGCAGGGTAGTTGACCTGTATATATCAGAAAAACGATACTCATATAAACCACCTCAGCCCTACTACTATAAAAGAGCTGGCTGAGTCGTAAAAACATGCACACAACTGAGGTATCTATAGAGTATGATATTCTTAAAGAAAATGCAGCGATAGCTCGAAAAAATCGCCATCTTCTTGAAAGATTCAACATAAAGGCATTCAATATCATGGGTGCCATAGGCTCGGGAAAAACTCTGCTCATCGAGAACACAATAAAGAAACTCGATAAACTCAGAGTAGGTGTGATTGCAGGGGATGTGGTGGCAAGCATAGACGCTGCAAGATTTGAAAAGCTTGGCATACCTGTGATAGGGCTGAATACTGGAAAAGAATGTCATCTGAATGCGCATTTGGTTGAGCATGCCCTAAAAAGCCTGCCCCTGCACTCACTTGATATCCTCTTCATAGAGAATGTGGGGAATCTTATATGTCCAACTGACTATGATCTTGGAGAGCATATACGTGTAGTTATGGTGAGTGTGAGTGAAGGAGATGACATCGTGGAGAAACACCCTCTAATCTTCAGAACAGCAGATATCATAATCATAAACAAGATAGATATTGCAGAGGCTGTGGATGCTGACCCTGAGAAGATGTTAGAAGACGCACGTACCCTCAACCCTAAGGTAAAGGCTCTGAAAATGAGCCTTAAAACAGGAGAAGGTTTTGAGGAATGGATGTGTTTTGTGAATAAAAGCCTATAGTTGCTTCTTCACCTCATTCACATACATATGAGCAAGTCTCAGAGGCTCTGGAAGCTTGTGATTGCGAATGCATTGTTTTGTAATGGATAATGAGGTTTCAAGAGAAACCTTATGACCTGGAGCGATCACAATGGGTCTGCTTCTTTTACTGGATTTCAGCAGCCATGCGACTGGTATGTTCTTATAAAAGAGAGGTGTAGCTTCTCCGACTTTCAGTGGTTCCTCACCTGAACCACAGAGAATCCTCTTGGTAATGCCAATCGTAGGAGTATCAAGCGCAACACCAATATGTGATGCCATTCCTGCCTTTCTGGGATGATTGACGCCAGCACCATCCACCATCAGAATATCAGGCAAATTCTTCAATCTTCTATAAGCACAAAGGATTGCCCTACCTTCACGGAAACTCAGAAAGGTGGGGATATAGGGATAACTTGCAGGCTGGATAGCATGAACCTTTTCTATTACCTCAAGAGAACCATACCTCAACACCACTATACCCGAAATAACTATATCCTCAATAAAAGCCTGATCCACACCTGCAATCAACCTTAGCTCATTGAACTCATCCTTTACACTTACTCTTTCAGCCACAAGCTTCTGAGCAGCAAGAAGTGCCTTTCTTGAGTTATCCGAGGGAAAGAGAGTTGATATTTCCATACTGTGAACTACTCCCAGCTTTCGCATGGAGCTTCTACCTTCAGAGGTTTTAACCTCA
>CAZCRM010000004.1:0-24157 GCA_964501085.1 uncultured Methanosarcinales archaeon
AACGGTAAAGCAGGTCTCGAGCCTGCCGCTTTAGTCCACTCTGCCACCTCGGCATGAGTATATTTATAGTTTGCTGATTATTAACCTTTTCATAGATTGATGAGACTTGATTATTACCTTGTGAAAAGAAAATATTTCAGTTCACGTGGGCGAGCGAAGCATGCCATTATTGAAGGGCATGTGAAGGTTAATGGTACTGTGGTTACCAAACCCTCTTTTGATGTCACATACGCTGATGAAGTCAAGGTGGCAAAAGGTATGGACAAACCTGCTGGGTACTGGAAGCTTAAAGAAATACAGGAGAGAAGTGATATCATAAAACAGGGAGATAAGGTACTGGATATAGGGTCTAGTGCAGGAGGTTTTCTTCTGTTTGCCTCTGAAATAGCATCCCATGTGCACGGTATCGAGTTCAGCAGAGAGTTTGAATCACAGCTTGAAAGAATTGCTAAAGAGCGTGATAACGTAACCATAGAGTACGGGGATGCTTTTAACATAACTTTACAAGAGAACTATGATGTTCTGCTCTTTGATATAACCTCACCTCCTTCCTCTGCTATACAAGCTATTAAGAATGTACTTCCAGCACTGAGAAGCGGAGGTAGGGCGTTACTTGTATTCAAACTCATAGAAAAGGAAAATATAGAACAACTCATAAAAAATCTATATCATATGGGTCTTGAAATCACAGAGACCATAAAACCTGAGAAACAGGAGCTATACCTCATAGCAAGGAAGCATGATAGAAATCGATGTAGAGAAAATTATCAGAATCATAAAAAGTAAAAAATGCAAAAGGGTAGGGTTACAGTTTCCCGAAGGTCTGAAAAGACAGGCAATCCCTATTGCTAAAGAAATCCAGAAGAACAACGTAGAGGTTATCATCTCAGGAAACCCATGTTTTGGGGCATGCGATGTTGATACAATGCTAGCAGAAAAGGTGGATATACTCTTTCATATAGGGCATGCAGAGATGGGTAATTATAATAATATAGTTTTTATCGAGGCACGCTCTAACATTGATGTAATCCCTGCTGTTGAAAAAGCGCTACCGCTATTAAAAACTAATAAGATAGGTGTCATAACCAATGTACAGCATGTGCATAAATTAAAGCAGGTGTGTGCCTTTCTCAAAGAGAAAGGAAAGGTATGTGTTATAGGTAAATCATCAGATAGAAGGGTGAGGTATCCAGGACAGGTGTTAGGATGTAACTTTGGTTCAGCAAAGCTACACTGTGAGGAGATTCTCTACGTAGGTACTGGAATATTTCATCCACTTGGTGTAGCTATAGCAACAAAAAAACCCATTATTGTAGCGGACCCATACCTGAATAAGGCAATGAAAATTTCTCCTGAACAACTGCTTCGAAAACGATATGGATATATTGCAAAATCCATGGATGCAGAGGTGTTCGGAATAATCGTATCAACAAAAACAGGACAATGCAGGATGAAGCTTGCCAGAAAGTTAAAAGAAATCGCAGAGAAGCATGAAAAAATAGCCTTTCTAATTCTTATGGATCTCGTTACTCCTGAGCAACTCCTTGCGTTCAAGGCTGATGCCTATGTG
The DNA here is from genome assembly GCA_964501085.1 of uncultured Methanosarcinales archaeon. Lineage (GTDB taxonomy): Archaea > Halobacteriota > Methanosarcinia > Methanosarcinales > Methanoperedenaceae > CAZCRM01. The sequence continues at coordinate 1,571 of CAZCRM010000004.1, forward strand.
AACACAGCCTGCCCCAGAATCACGTTAGATGATAGCGAGACCTTCCATGCCCCTGTGCTCACACCCCAGGAGTTCGAGATTGTGCTTGGAGAAAGAGCATGGGATAGCATGGAGATGGATGAAATTTCAGAATCCTAACCTCATCCCATCCTTCAACTCCCTTGCAAGAGACTCGAGTCTTCTCTTTACATTTCTTTTGCTTGCGATGATATCCACAAAGGCTGAACCTACTATTACGCCATCAGCCCCTGCGTGTATAATTTCAGAAGCTTGTTTTGCGTTTGAGATGCCGAATCCAACTGCTTTTGGAAGTGGGGTTTTCACCCTTTTAATTAACTCTTTTGTAGAAGAGGCAATATCATCCCTAACTCCCGTAACCCCTAAGCGAGAAACAAGGTAGATAAAACCAGAGGCTTGGGCAAGTATCCGCTTCATTCTTGCTTCTGTGGTGGTGGGCGCTACAAGGAATATGAGGTCAACATTATATCTCCTGCACAACGATGCGAGTTCCTCTGCCTCTTCAGGAGGAAGGTCAGGAACGATGATACCGGAGATACCAGAAGATACACAATCTTTAATGAATCTCTCAAGTCCCCTTCTGAATATGAGATTATAGTAGGTCATCACAACCAAAGGAATATCAACGTTAAGAGATGCAATAACTTCAAAATATATATCAGGAGTCATTCCTGCTTTTAAAGCTCTTTCAATTCCAGCCTGTATGGTGGTGCCATCAGCTATGGGGTCTGAGAATGGTAACCCAAGCTCGATGATATCAGCTCCACCTTTTACAAGAGCATGCACATACTCTTTTGTTTTCTCTGGTGAAGGGTCGCCAGCACAGATGTATGCAATTAGCGCTCCTTCCTTCTTTGTTTTCAACTCCTTAAATTTTTTCTCAATCATTTCTTCATCCTAACCACAGTCTCAAGATCCTTATCCCCTCTTCCTGAAAGGTTAACCACAACAAGTTTGCCTAATTCACCAGACTCAGCAGCCTTCTTGACATACGCCAATGCATGAGAAGATTCCAGCGCAGGAATAATACCTTCAAGCCTGCAAAGGTCATGGAATGCTTCCAGTGCTTCTTTATCCTCTGAATATCTTGGTTCTATCCTTCCAATATCTGCAAGATAAGCAAGCTCAGGACCTACACCTGCATAGTCCAAACCCGCTGCTATAGAGCTTGATTCAAGTATCTGTCCATAGCGATTCTGAAGTATCTTGGTTCTGGCACCATGAAGCACACCCTCTTCGCCTGCACACAGAGATGCGGAATGCATAGCCACCTTATCTGTGGTTTTCATACCACTACCACCAGCCTCTATGGCAAATAACTTAACCTCTTCGTTTATGAAAGGATGAAAGATTCCCATGGCATTGCTCCCCCCACCTGTACACGCTACTATCGAGTCAGGAAACCTCCCCTCCTTTTCCATTATCTGATAACGTACCTCTTTTCCTATAACGCTCTGGAAGTCACGAACAATGGTAGGGAAGGGATGTGGACCCACAACAGAACCCATAAGATAATGTGTAGTTTCAACATTGGTAACCCAGTCACGCATTGCTTCATTGATGGCGTCCTTCAAGGTTTGCGAGCCTGCTCGTACAGGTATTACCTTTGCACCCATCAGCTCCATCCTGTAAACATTCATGCGCTGGCGTTGCATATCCTTCGCTCCCATGTAAATCACAGTCTCTATACCAAACACTGCACCTGCTATAGCACAGGCTGTGCCATGCTGACCTGCCCCTGTTTCAGCGATTATTCGTTTCTTGCCCATGTACTTGGTAAGAAGAGCCTGACCAAGGGTGTTGTTGAGCTTATGTGCGCCACCGTGAATTAGATCCTCTCGCTTTAAGTAAATTCTAACACCATATTCCTTACTCAATCGCTCTGCATAATATAATGGTGAAGGACGTCCTGCAAATTCTCTGAGATAGTAGTTTAGTTCTTTATTAAACTTCTCATCTTGAGAGTATTTTTCATACTGCTCTGTGAGTTCTTCAAGAGCAGGCATCAAAACCTCTGGTACGAACTGTCCTCCATATCTTCCAAACTTTGTTTTCTTTTTCATCCTACCTCAATGCATGCACCAGCTCATAGGTTCTATCATAAATGTTTCCCTGCATGATATATGTTCCCACAAGAAGGGCATCTGCTCCTGCGTCTATCATACGCACAGCATCCTCTTGAGATGAAATTCCACTCTCACTCACCACAATTCTATTGCTTATTAAAGGGGCAAGTTTCTCGGTTGTTGAGATATCCACTCTCATTGAATTCAGGTCTCGATTATTGATTCCAATGATTCTTGCATTTGTGGAGAGAGCTTTCTCTACTTCCTTTTCATTATGCACCTCTACCATGGGTTCACAACCAAAAGAAATACAAGTGTCAACGAAGTCGTTCAGTTTCTCACCCAATATACCTGCTATCAATAAGAGTAGATCACATTCGCTTTCAAAAATCTGAGCTTTATCTATGATGAAGTCCTTACGAAGCACAGGAAGGGTGACTGCTTGTCTAACAATGCCAAGGTTTTCAAGACTGCCTTTAAAAAAATCAGGCTCTGTGAGCACAGAGATGGCTGATGCACCCCCAGCCTCCATCTCACCTGCGATGCGGGGAACATCTTCCTTTCTTACCTCTCTGATAAATCGTGTTGGAGAGGCAAACTTAAGCTCTGCTATCACAGGAATCAATTTTTGTTGCTTCTTTGCTTTTATAATCTCACGAAAATCACGACGCTCTGTTGTTTTCTTTTGCCCTGTAACAAAACCTCTTCTTTTTGTTGCTTCAAGAATCTCTTCAATTACCGGGTGCATGTTTGTATATTTTAGTACATTTGTGTATAATTATGTTCTATATAAGATTTGTGGTATATGTTACCTTTTTTTGTCAGAAATATTAAATAGATTTATATTTGAAGTAGTATTACTCAACCCTCAGGTGATATCATGGATTTTATGGTCAAGGGTTTATTCAAAGCAGGAAAAAAATGGGAGCGTTTTACAAGGAGAATAAGCAGTCCAAGTAAGAATGCTGCGTTGGAGAAAACCTATTCATTGTTTGGAAGTGAGCACAGATGTAAACGAAATCAGATAAAAATAGAATCAATAGAAGAGGTAGTAGAATGAATGAAAAACATACTCTAACCCAGAAGCAACTTCAGGAATTATCTGTACGATACCAGCAGTATCAGTCCCAGGCAGAATCCATAGCTCAGCAGATGAACATGGTGCAGTTGACCATCAGAGATGTGGATACTGCTCTTGTTACCATCGAAGCTTTGAAGGATCAGCCTGCTGGTAAAGAAATCATGGTACCCATTGGTTTTGGTACCATGGTAAAAGCAACCCTTGCAGACACAAGCAAGGTGGTTATTGGAATTGGAGCAGGGGTGAGTGTTGAGAAGAAGCTTGAGGACGCAAAAGCTCTTCTTGAAAAAAGAAAAGAAGAACTTACCAAGTATCATGAGAGGTTAAATAATACCATCGCAAAACTGGCTCAGGAGATGCAGAACATCCAGAAGCTTGTGCAGAGGCATATACGCTCTCAGGAGCAATCCCAGCAACCCATGAATGCAGAATGAGCATGTTTGAGAAACTTAAGGAAAAGCTCATTGGTTCTAAGAGTGGAGAATCTAAAGAAGATTCTGAAAAAGTAGGTGTTATAGAGAAGATAAGAGCAGCGGTTGTTGAAAAAGAGTTCATCATCGATGAGAAAAGTCTGGAAGAACCACTCTGGGAACTTGAAATGGTGCTTCTTGAAAGTGATGTGGCACTGCCTGTGGCTGAGAATATTGTAGAGTCAATGAAACAGGAACTCGTGGGTAAACGAAGAAAAATAGGCTCAAGTAGCAAAAAGATTGTAGAGTCTGCTTTAAGAGAAGCTATATTGAAGGTAATCTCAGTGAATTCCTTTGATCTGGATGAATTCATCAGGAAATCCAAGAAACCTGTATGTATAGTGTTTGTTGGGGTGAATGGGACAGGAAAGACAACTACTATTGCAAAGATGGCAGAACGTTTCAAAGAACAGGGTTATTCTGTGGTAATTGCAGCAGGAGATACATTCCGTGCAGGGGCGATAGAACAGCTCCAGCGTCATGCTAATGCTTTAGGGGTAAAGATTATAAAGCATCAGGAAGGGGCAGACCCTGCCGCAGTTATCTATGATGCCATACAGCATGCCAGAGCAAAGCATCTGGATATTGTGCTTGCAGATACAGCAGGGAGAATGCACACCAATGTTAATCTTATGGATCAGCTAAAGAAGGTATGCAGGGTAAACAACCCGGACCTGATAATCTTTGTGGATGAGGCTGTTGCAGGTAACGATGCAGTGGAACGTGCCAAACTCTTTAACAGCGTAGTACCTTTCAATGGATGTATCCTCACAAAACAGGACGCTGACGCCAAGGGTGGAGCAGCCATCTCCATAGCATATGCCACTGGCAAACCCATACTGTTTCTGGGGACAGGGCAGGGTTATAAAGATTTGGTGAAGTTCGACCCTGAATGGCTGGTGGATAGATTATTCGAAGTATAAAAAGACATTTTCCTCTTGTTACGTCCACATCCCCATCTGGTTTGAAGAGTATTTTGATGCCTGCTTCCTCGACCAGACTTGGTTTGTTTCTTGGAGAGGTATCCACAGGTTAATGGAATCTCATTATACAGTATCCAAAAATCTATATGCTTATATGCTATGCATATAGATATGGCAAGGTCTGAGATTAACGGAATCATAATAAAACCGCTGATAAAACATGAGGATAACAGAGGATGGCTCATCGAACTCTTCAGAAAGGATATAATAAGCGAAATCACTCCTGCCATGTGCTATATCTCGCTTACCTATCCTGAGGTGGTCAGGGGACCTCATGAGCATCTGGAGCAAACCGATTATTTCTGTTTTTTCAGCTCTACATTCAAGCTTATACTATGGGATAATAGAAAAGATTCCTCTACCTACGGGAATAAAATGAGCTTAAAAGCTGGCGAGAATGACCCAAAGATAGTAATTGTCCCTCCTGGTGTGGTGCATGCCTATAAGAACATAGGTAACAAAGCAGGCATGGTGGTGAACTTCCCGGATAAGCTTTACGCAGGATGGGGCAGGAAAGAGAAGGTGGATGAAGTGCGATATGAGAACGACCCTAATAGCCCTTTCAAGGTGGACTAGATGAAAAAGAAAATCCTTGTAACAGGCGGGTGCGGTTTTATAGGCTCAAATTTTATTCACTACATGCTGAGCAAAGGACATGAGATAATCAATCTTGATGCTTTAACATACGCTGGAAACCCTGATAATCTGAGAGGTGTGGATAAGAACTACAGGTTTGTGCACGGAAGAATAGAGGATAAAAAGGTATTTGAGCTCATGAAGGATGTAGAATATGTGGTGAATTTTGCTGCAGAAACGCATGTGGACAGGTCAATACTTGACCCAGAACCCTTTATCAACACGAATATTAAAGGCACTGCCAACCTTCTTGAAGCATGCAGGCGCAGTGATGTCAGAAAATTTGTACATATATCTACAGATGAGGTGTATGGCGAACTCGGAGAAAAAGGTAAGTTTAACGAGGATTTACCTCTGCTTCCAAACTCACCTTATTCTGCCTCAAAAGCATGCGCTGATTTGATGATACGGGCGTACCACAGAACCTATGGCATACCTGTAACTACTGCAAGACCCTCAAATAACTATGGTCCTTACCAGTATCCTGAGAAATTCATTCCTCTTGCCATAACCAACCTTCTTGAGGATAAACCTATACCAGTATATGGTGATGGGAGAAATATCAGAGACTGGGTGTTTGTTGAGGATTGCTGTAAGGGTATTGAGTTGATTCTGGAAAAAGGCAAAGATGGTGAAATCTACAATGTGGGTGGAGAGAACGAAAAAAGGAACATTGAGATCGTAAAAATGATAATACGATTAATGAATAAGGATGAGAGCTATATACGATTCGTCAAGGATAGACCCGGGCATGATTATCGTTATGCTCTGGATAATACAAAAATCAGAAAAATTGGATGGGCGCCTTCTGTGGATATAGAAGAAGGACTTATGAGGACTATAGAGTGGTATAAAAATAATGTTACGTGGTGGAAGCCATTGAAAAACAAGTTAGCAAAAGAGAGCAAAGGATTCTGGTCATGAAGGTTGCTGTAATCGGTGCCACTGGTCAATTAGGTTCTGATCTTGTAAAGGTGCTAAAAAACACTGAAGATGCAGTCCCCCTCACCCGCGAGAATATTGATATCACGGACTACAGATTATCTGAGAGGGTTCTCAGAGACATAGAGCCAGAGGTGGTGATTAACTCTGCTGCCTATGTTAGAGTGGATGATGCAGAAGACTTCCCTGAAGAAGCGTTCAGAGTGAATGCTCTTGGCGCAAGAAATATAGCGTTGATCTGCAGAGAGCTTGACTCAGTCCTTGTACACATAAGCACGGATTATGTCTTTGATGGAAGAAAAAACGTTTATAATGAAGAAGATATCCCAAATCCTTTGAATGTGTATGGAAACAGCAAGCTTGCAGGCGAGTATTTTGTCAGAAATATTCTTGATAGACATTATATCATAAGAGTCTCAAGCCTTTTTGGAGTGGCGGGGAGCAGTGGCAAGGGTGGAAATTTTGTAGAAACCATGATAAATAAAGCCAATAGCAGGGAGATAAAGGTTGTTGAAGACATTGTGATGTCACCCACCTATACAAGAGATGCTGCAGATATTATAATTAATATAATTACCAAAAAATTACCTTTTGGAATATATCATGTAGCCAATAAAGGTAAGTGTTCATGGTATGAGTTCGCACGCACCATCTTTGAGATGCTTGGTATGAAGGTGAGCCTGTTTCCTGTTAAAAGCAGTATGATACCCTATAAAGCAAAAAGACCATGTTCCTCGCCCCTTGAGAGCATCAAGCTTAGAAAGTATGGACTTGAAATGCAGAGCTGGGAGAACGCCCTGAAGGATTATCTTGTTGAGAAAGGGTATCTGAAGTAAGTAAAGCTTAGTATTAACTTCATGATGTACAGTGATATTTTGAGATATGAAGAACTTATAAAAAATCTTGTGTTAAGTGACCTCAAAACAAAGTACTCAGGTTCGTTGTTAGGGTTTGCGTGGTCAATGCTCAACCCTTTGCTTATGATGCTTGTTTTATACCTGGTATTCAGCAATGTATTCAGATTCAATCAGGAACACTTCGCACTCTATCTGCTTATAGGCATAGCAGGCTGGAGGTTTTTTGCCAATGGTAGCTCTACTGCTTTGACCTCAATTGTCGGAAAAAGCAGTCTTGTGACAAAGATATTCATTCCACGCTATATTCTTCCCCTGAGTGTTGTTTTATCAGCGCTGATAAGCTCTATCCTCGAATTTCTTGTGCTCATTCCTTTACTGGCTATTCTTGGCTCCACCCTGTCTCTCACGATTTTTGTGTTTCCTTTGTTGCATATACTCTATTTCTTTATAGTGTTTGGCACCTCACTTGTGCTTTCTTCTCTCTACGTATATTACAGAGACCTGTCCCAGATATGGGAGGTTATTCTGCAGATGGGTTTTTTTCTCTCTCCCATCGTCTATCCAATTTCAGTAATACCTGATAAATATAGGTTTTATTATATGCTCAATCCCATAACAAGATTGATTGAGATGTACAGGGATGTGCTTCTTTACGGCAGGTTACCAGGTATAACAGATATAGGTGTGGTGATTGTATCTGGAGCAATCATACTCATGTTTGGTTCATGGCTGTTCAACCGTCTCTCTAAAAGATTTGCAGAAGAATTGTAATCTTAAGGATAGCTCTGCTCTGGTTTATATACAATTCCGCCAAGTTTCTTGAGGTCATTAAAAAAGTTGGGATAGGATACCTCTACTGCTTCTACTGTATCAATGCTTGTTCTGCCAGCCACCACTCCTGCCACTGTAAGAGCCATCACGATCCTGTGGTCATTCCATCCATGTACCTCAGCACCTTTTATCTCCCCACCTCTTATGATTAACCTCTCTTTTTCCTCCCTTATATCCACACCCATCTTTCTCAGCTCAACAGTTATGGCATGAAGCCTGTCTGTTTCTTTGAATCTTACATGCCCTGCATTTTCAATTATCGTTACACCTTCTGCAACCGCTCCTAACACAGCCAGTATGGGTACAAGGTCAGGGGTTTTCCCCGCATCTATTCTAATACCTTTTAACCTGCTTTTGCTAACCTTGACCTCACCCTTTCTTTGATTCCAAGATATATCTGCTCCCATTTTGGCAAGAATATCTATTATTGCAGAATCTCCTTGCTCAGAAGGATAGAGATCCTTTATTACGACATCGCCACAGAGAGCTCCCAGAGCTATAATATATGAAGCAGAGGAAAAATCTCCATGAATGTTGAAGGATTTAGCATTGTAATCCTGATTAGAGGGAATGGTGAAGGAGCTACCTTTTTCAGTTGTGATTTTGATGCCTGCACTCTTCAGCATGCTTAGGGTGATATCCACATAGGGTCTGGACTTCAATGTTCCTTTTATTAGAATAGACGTAGGGATATCAGCAAGCGGACATGCAATAAGAAGGGCAGAAATAAACTGGGAACTGATAGAGCCATCGATATAAACCTTGCCACCCCTGATTCTTCCTCTCACCACTATAGGTGCCATGCCATTGTTACGTGTGGAGAATGCCTCAGCACCTAAGTCGTTCAAAGCGTTAAGAAGTGGTGTGTTGGGTCGTGTTCGTATGCTATCATCTCCAGTAAGCACTGTAGCACCTTTCGCAAGCGACGCAATAGCTGTCATAAAACGAAGTGTTGTGCCTGAGTTTGCAACATCAATCACATTATCAGGCACCTCTGGGGTTCCTTCAAACCCTCTGATTATGAGGGTGTTATTACCTGCCTCTACACCTGCTCCGAAAGCCTCAATAGCTCGTATGGTGGCTTTGGTGTCTTCTGATAATAAGGGGTTATTAATCTCAGTCTTCTTTGATAACCCTGCCATGGTGAGGGCTCTATGGGTATAGCTTTTTGAGGGGGGTGCGGTTATACTCCCATCGATATCAGATTTCTGGATTATTAGCTTCATCTAACGCCACTGGTAAGTTCAGAAATTGTTGTTACTTGTGCAGCCTAAGTTCTCTCAGTCTCCTCGCTTCCGCACTGGGGACAGCGTATGGGTATGAAGTTTGGGTCTGCCTCAAACACATACTCACAGATTGTGCATCTGAAGAACACCGCATTCTGATTGATTTCCTCCATGCTATTATTTAAGGTATTCATCCAAGATAATCTCTTCGCCCTCAGCAAACACCTCAGGGTTTTTGATAATACCATCAAGATGAATCCCTGCCATAACATCTCCTCCAAAGGTGCTGTTATCTCCTAACGCTATATGTACTGTACCTCCAACCTTCTCATCCTCAAGCACATTGCCTATAATTTTTGCCTTAGGATTAATGCCTATACCAAGCTCAGCGATATTATAAGCCTTCTCTCCTACTTTGTCAAGCATGGATAGAAGCTTGGATGCATGCTTTCCTTTGATATTCCTGACATACCTGTTTTTCACCTCAAACACAAGAGGTGAATCCAGTATTCCAATCCCGCTCATCGCCCCATCAACCACAAAAACTCCATTGGCATCTCTTGGCGCTACATATACTTCGCCTGCTGGAAGATTTGTACTGCTCCCTGCTGTATGGCATAACCCTGTATCCATCATCCATTCGCATCCCTCAAGATCAAACAGAATGTCAGTACCAAGCTTTGTGACAACCCTTACTTCTTTTGCTTTTTTAATATCTTCTTTTAAACGAGATGCGATCTCAGCTATCTTCTCATAGTTTGCAGTCATTCCACCAGAAATCATCATTCTCTCGGTGATTCCAGGCATTGAGGCAAGTCTTGCTCCAGCTTTACATGCATTCACCCTTGCCTTGGTATGGGTTAAGGAAAAAGTAGTTGGTGCAATCACTACATCACTTTTTTGCATCGCTTTAGCTATGGCAGCAGGAGGTTCTTCTCCATGACGTGTTCTTGGCAGCATCAAGGCTAAGATAACCTCGCATCCCATTTCTTTAGCACATTCAAACAAGCTTTCGCTTATTGATTTAGGTGTGGAGGTATCCACCACTATAAGCACACTCTCTCCTTTCTTAACCCCCAAACATTGCATTACCTTGCCTGCACCTTTTAGCATCATATCCTTCTGGGATCTTTTATTTCACCATATAGAGCGCTTGCACCAGCGGTTGCAGGAGAGCACAGATACACAAAGGCATCACTGCTCCCCTGTCTTCCCTTGAAATTTCTGTTAGATGTAGAAAGACCAACCTCTCCTTTACCAAGCAATCCAAAGGAACCACCCATGCATGGTCCACAGCATGGAGATTCCACAATCGCACCAGCCTCAACGAACTGCTGGATAAGCCCAGCCTTCAAAGCCTTAAGATACTCTGTATGAGAGGCGGGAATTATCAGCATGCGTACCCCTCTTGCCACTTTTTCATCGCCCATTATGTTTGCCACAACCTCAAGATCCTCATACCTGCCATTGGTGCACGAACCCACGAAGATTTGATCAACCTTTGTTCCTTCCACCTCTTCCACAGATTTGACATTATCAACGTTATGCGGACATGCTACCTGGGGTGTGAGATTTGATACATCATAGCTTTTAATCTCTGAAATACTATCCTCATCGCTTTTCAGGCTGTAATCTAACACAAAATCAGGCACTCTTTTACGTATGTAATTATATGTAATATCATCAGGCGGAACAATACCTGCTTTTGCTCCCATCTCGATAGCCATATTACATATAGTCATTCTGTCTGGAATGCTCATCCTGCTTACCGTAGAACCTGAGAACTCTGCTGTTTTGTATCTTGCTCCCTCCGCACCTATATCTCCTATGATATGAAGAATCACATCCTTGGAATACACATGTTCTGGAAGCTTGCCATCAATCTCAAATCTCATGGTCTCAGGAACCCTGAACCAGAGCTTGCCTGTGGCAAAAACAAAAGCCATATCTGTGCTACCTATACCTGTGGAAAATGCACCAAGTGCACCATAGGTGCATGTATGGGAATCAGAGCCCACGATAAGCTCACCTGGCATGACATGTCCTTTCTCAGGCATTACCTGGTGACATATCCCTTCGAATATATCATAATTTAATATCCCCTGCTCTTCTGCAAACTCTCTGAGCATGATATGGTTCTGAGCAGCGTTCAGTGAATCCGCTGGTACCTGGTGGTCAAATAACATTACAATACTCTCAGGTTTCCATACCTTCTGTCTTTTTTTACCTTTCATTATTTGCCTGAAGCCTTCTACTGCAAGTGGTCCTGTGATGTCGTGAACCATAGCCTTATCTATTTCTGCAAGCACGAACTCTCCAGCTTTCACCGTTTTACCAGCTTTTAATGAGAAAATCTTTTCAGAAAGCGTTTGAGGCATGGCATGATTTCATGACATAAAGCTACTTAATTCTTTGGTTGGGTAATGCTTAATTATGCTCAAAGCCTTTATCTAATCATGCCCAAGGTTGGTATAGCAGATACCACGTTTGCACGTGTTAATATGGGTAACATCGCCATAAATGAACTGAGGAAAGGTGCATCCTTGCAGATTGAACGCTACACTGTACCAGGGGTAAAGGATTTACCTGTGGCATGCAAGAAACTAATCGAAGAGAAGGGGTGTGATATTGTCATGGCATTAGGGATGCCTGGTGCAGAGGAGATAGACAAGATGTGTGCTCATGAGGCATCCCAGGGAATCATCTTAGCTCAGTTGCTCACAAATAAGCATATCATAGAGGTGTTTGTACATGAGGATGAAGCAAAGGATGAAGATGAGCTTGCATGGCTTGCGGAAAGACGCACCAGAGAACATGCCCAGAATGTGATTAAACTGCTGTTTCATCAGGAGCAATTACAGAGAGAAGCAGGTACAGGACAGAGGCAAGGGTTTGCAGATGTTGGAGCAATAAGGTAGGAGAAATCATGAAACCCATTAATTTAAAAGAGTATATAGAATACAGTAGTGGAGCAGTGGTGAGTAAGACCCTGAAAGAAGGCTCATGCGGTACAATAACCCTGTTTGCTTTTGATGCAGGACAGGGATTGAGTGAACATTCGGCACCCTTTGATGCTATAGTGCAGGTGATTGAAGGAGAAGGTAAAATCATTATTCAAGGTGAAGAATATGATTTGAAGGAGGGTGAGATGATAATCATGCCTGCAAAGGTACCTCATGCGGTCAGAGCTTTGCGTAGATTCAAGATGTTACTCACAATGCTGAGAGCATGAACGGCAATTTTTATTATACATAACCCCAATCCATGATTATGAAATCCAGATGCTGTTATATGAATCGGGAATGTACCCCTAATTGTGTAGCATACTGTACAGCCGAGGAGATGACCAGAGGAGCAGAGGAAATGGGCTTAAAAGACATGCATTGCATGCGTCTTTTTATTGAGCTTGCAGATTTGATATATAATAAAGAGTATGAGGATGAAGAATTTTAAATAATATAGAGGTGAAGCAACATGCCATTTGTAAAAATAATAGATACTGTAGGATATTCCCCTGAAAGTTGGGAAGAGGCTGCAAGGAATGCTGTGGAAGAGGCAAAGAAACTTCCTATCTTTAAACAGAAAAAGCGCATAACCAAAGCCAATATAAAGGATTTTGATATTATGATTGAGGATAACAAGATAGTGGCTTATCTCTGCAGGGTTGAGATGTTTCTTGAATGATTCGAGTGATACCATGGTAAGTGATGATGAGCTTGAGAAAATGCTTGAACGCAAGCCCTCTGCAAGAGAGGCAAAGGTGGAAGAGCATGTGCTTATGTTCAGAACACTTGAGCACCCAATTAGGCGTAAACTCATAAAAGCCATAGGAGTGTTCGGTAAAAAAAGAAACGAGCTACAGAAGGAACTGGGCTTGAACAACGCTATGTTCAATTTTCAGATAGATTTCCTGAGAAAGGGAGGGTATCTCAAGATAGAAGGAGATACTCTTAAGCTTACAGATAAAGGGCTTGCATTATTATCCAATATATGACACCATGAAGAGTGTGATTGACAGAAAGGAAATCATAGAGATTGTATCAGAGTATGATGATAAGATTAAAATAGGCACGATAGCTTCCCATTCTGCTCTGGATGTGTGTGATGGTGCAGTAGAGGAAGGGTTTGAGACCTATCTTATATGCCAGAAAGGGAGGGAGAAAACCTACACCCATTATTTTAAAGCTAAAAGAGAGAATGGAAGACTTATTCGTGGCATTGTGGATTATGCAGAGGTATATACAAAATTCAATGAGGTACTAAAGCCAGAGAATCAGGATAAACTAAGAAAAAACAACGTAATCTTTGTCCCCAATCGCTCCTTTACCTCATACTGTGGAATAGACGAGGTAGAGCAGAACTTTAGAGTACCTATGTTCGGAAGCAGGAATCTGCTTCGCATTGAGGAGAGAGGTGGAGAAAAAGATTATTACTGGCTACTTGATAAAGCTAAGCTTCCATATCCTGAAAAAATTGATAATCCTGAGGAGATTGACTGTCTTGTGATGGTCAAGCTCCCCCATGCAATCAAGAAACTTGAGCGGGGCTTCTTCACCGCTTCATCATACCAAGAATTCAAACAAAAGGCAAAGCTCTTCCTGAAGCAGGGCATCATTACACAACAAGCCCTTGAAAATGCAAGAATTGAGAGATATATTATTGGACCAGTATTTAATCTTGATTTCTTCTATTCTCCCATAGAAGAGGAGATGAGCAAAATCGAGCTTCTGGGTATTGATTGGAGATTTGAGACCAGTCTTGATGGGCATGTCAGACTACCAGCACCCCAGCAGATGACCTTAAATGAAAATCAAAAATACCCTGAATACACGGTATGTGGGCATAATTCAGCAACGTTACGTGAGTCACTACTGGAGAATGTTTTCCAGCTTGCAGAGAAATTTGTGAAGACAACGCAAAGATACTATAAGCCAGGGATTATAGGACCCTTCTGTCTTCAAACCTGTGTGGATAAGGATCTAAACTTTTATATCTATGATGTAGCGCCCCGTATAGGCGGTGGCACAAATGTGCATGTTTCCATAGGACATCCATATGGCAACGCTCTGTGGCGCAGACCCATGAGTACAGGACGGAGGGTGGCTATGGAGATTAGAAGAGCTATAGAACAAAACAGGGTTGAAGAAATCGTTACATGAGGTTAAGAGGTGTAAAAGGCCTCTTCTTGGTTAATCAGGTTTAAGATGCTGTAAAAAGAAAAATAGAATCTACGAATACAATACTGCATGGATATAAGATTATCACGCCCATGTCTTGAAGACCCCAACAGATATCTTGCAGAATGTCATCTTGAAAGAAAGCTGGTTATGGATAAGGTGTGTCAGACCTTGAGAGAACTCAGGGCAAAGAATCTGAGATGTTCAGTAAGGTTAGGGGTTGCACGGTTTGAGCTTGAGGGAAAAAGCGTGATGATATATCAGAGCGGGCGTGTGGATATCAGGAGAATAAAAAATATAGATGAAGCAACCCATATCATGGAGAAATTAATATCTATGGTCAAGGATTGCTTTCAGCGGTAGATCTTCTTGGAGAAATCATTCAAAATGTTGTTTGTTCTCTGCATGAAGGATTCCATCCGTTTCCCTAAATTCTCCTCCACTCCCTGAATGCTTATCCTTAAGGAACGTTCCTTTGCATTGATTGCATCATCTATACTCTCCTCAAGGTTTCTTATCCTAGCATCAAGCAACAGAATCAGAGCAGAAAGAGACCCTGCTAGAATCATGGCAGATACGATGATTACGATATCTGATTCACCGATACGGGTAAGCCATCTATGGGTCAGTATCAGAGAAGACATTATCATAAGTACAGCTAAAACACCATCTTTTTCTTCCATTCATACACCTCAGCGTTATATCAGTTATACTTTAAAATATATATAGATTTAGATTTCAGGTTTACTTGGGATGAAGCTCTCTTAAAGTTATATAAACAACCATAATAAATAGAGGCACATGTCTGGCAATAGCTTTGGCACACTATTTAGAATAACCACATGGGGTGAGAGTCATGGTCCTGCAGTAGGCGTAGTCATAGATGGATGTCCTGCAGGTATTCCTCTCAGCGAAGCCGATATTCAGAAGGAATTAAATCGAAGACGTCCTGGTCAGAGTGATATAACCACGCCAAGAGATGAGAAGGATAAAGCAGAGATTCTTTCAGGAGTTTTCTTAGGAAAAACTACTGGTGCCCCTATTTTGATAATGGTTAAAAATATGGACGTTGATTCAAGCAGATATGAGCAACTCCGAAATATCCCAAGACCAGGACATGCTGACCTTACTTATGAGCTGAAATATGGTTTTCGAGACTGGCGAGGAGGTGGGAGATCCTCTGCCCGTGAAACCGTTGGTAGAGTGGCTGCTGGAGGTGTTGCAAAAAAGATTCTCGCTTTAAAAGGTATTGAAATATTAGGGCATGTGGTTGAGCTTGGAGGTATTAAGGCTAAACAGATGAGTATTTCTGAGATTCGGAAGAATACAGAAAGAAACCCAATAAGATGTGCTGATTCTAAAGCTGCTGAGGAAATGCAGGCTATGATTCATTCAGCAAAGAAGGAAGGCGACAGTGTTGGTGGAGTGGTTGAGGTCATCGCTTTGGGAGTGCCAGCAGGTGTTGGAGAGCCTGTATTCGATAAACTGGATGCTGAGCTTGCAAAAGCGTTAATGAGCATAGGTGCAGTAAAAGGTGTTGAAATTGGAAAAGGATTTGAATCTGCATCATTGAAAGGAAGCCAGATGAACGACCCCATTGTATTAAAAAACGGAAAAATAAGTTATCTTAGCAATAATGCTGGTGGGATTCTTGGTGGTATAAGCAATGGCGAACCTATTATATGCAGGATTGCGGTGAAACCCACTCCTTCAATCTCAAAACAACAGCATAGTGTGGATACTCTACGCATGAAAGATGTAACAATAAGCATTCAGGGAAGGCATGACCCCTCAATACCACCGCGCATCGTTCCTGTGGCTGAAGCCATGATGGCGATAGTATTAGTAGATATGATGATGAGGGGTGGATTCATAAACCCTGTGGTAGGAGAAAGAGAAGTATGAGATTTGATCCAGAAGAAATAAAAGAGAAGAAAAAGAAGGATTTTGATACTGCATGGCATGAAGGTAAAAAATACATAAAAAAGCCTAAAATCAATCTTCGCTACCCACGTTACTCTTTTAGGTATGGAAAACCCCATCCCATCTTTGATACCATTCAAAAGCTCCGTCAGGCATATATGAGGCTGGGATTTGAGGAGGTGATGAATCCCATTATTGTTGAAGATAGAGAGGTGCATAAGCAATTTGGATACGAGGCGCTTGCCGTGCTTGATCGATGCTTCTATTTAGCAGGACTTCCAAGACCTAATGTTGGAATTTCTGATGAGAGGATTGAACAGATAAGAAACATCATCCCTATAGATGATGAAAAGGTAGAGATAATAAGGCAGATACTCCATTCCTACAAGAAAGGAGAGATTCAGGGCGACGATCTTGTGCATGAGATGGCTTCTCAGCTTAAGGTCTCGGATTCCAAGGTTGCTGTTATGATAGAGAAGGTGTTCCCTGAATTCAAGGCTCTTACACCTATAGCGTCTAATAAAACCCTGAGAAGCCATATGACCTCTGGCTGGTTCATAACTCTGAGCAAGCTCTGGGAGCATCGTAGATTACCTATTAAACTTTTTTCAGTAGATAGATGCTTCAGACGTGAGCAGGCTGAAGATGCCACAAGGCTCATGGCGTATTATTCAGCATCTTGCGTGATAATGGATGAAGATGTTAATGTTGAGGATGGAAAAGCAGTAGCTTCAGGTCTTCTCTCCCAGTTCGGATTCTCAAATTTCAGGTTTAAGCCAGATGATAAAAGGAGCAAGTACTATGTTCCAGACACTCAAACCGAGGTTTTTGCTTACCATCATAAGCTTGTGGGTTCAAACACAAAATACAGTGATGGGTGGGTAGAGGTTGCTACCTTTGGAATCTATTCTCCTTCTGCTTTAGCTGAGTATGATATTCCTTACCCGGTGATGAACCTTGGGTTAGGGGTAGAAAGATTAGCCATGATTCTGCATAACTCGACAGATGTAAGAGCATTAACCTATCCCCAGTTCTATAAAAAATGGGAGATGTCTGATAGCGAGCTTGCGGGTATGATATATGTAGCTGAAACACCAGAAACTCAAGCAGGGGAAGAGATTCAGAACGCTATTATAAGGATATGCGAAGAGCATGGAAACACCCCCAGTCCTTGTGAGTTTGTGGCATGGGAAGGTATGTTGTTTGATAAAAACATAAGAGTAAAGGTTGTTGAACCAGAGGAGAATACCAAACTATGTGGTCCGGCAGCCATGAATGAGATTGTTGTTTACAAGAACGATATACTTGGGCTGCCAAGAATTCCAAAATGGGAAGAGGTGTTCAGCAACGCAGCTACTACTGGAATAAGATATGTCGATGCCTTTGCATCTCTATGTGCTAAGGAGATAGAGGACGCTGCTAAAAAAGGTATTAACTCAGAAACAAGAGTGAGAATCGTCAGAGTACCCTCTGAGATCAATATTGCCATTGATCCTGTCGCCCAGAGGTACATAACTGGAAATAAGAAAAAGATTGACATAAGAGGACCTGTATTCACAACGGTTAGAATGGAAATTGTTTGAATATGGAACTAAAAGCAGAACCTTACACACTAAGAATGCGCCCTGATATTCAGGCATCTGAGCAACCCCTACGCAACAGCTTGAGGCTTGACTGGTGCAATGGGGTTTTATTCAACGTGCTGGCGTTCAAGAACATGGCAAACAAAGTAGAGTATGATGCAGTTCTCTGGAATGATGAGGCAATACTGTTCATCGAATATAAAAACTCCATGAGCATGTATAAGAACATGCAGGCAAAGATGGCAAACAAGAAGAAGGGGTATGCCAGAAATATTGCAAGAGCTTTTGGTTTTTTGAGATACAATTTCATCATAGTGGTGAATGGCATAAAACACAAAGCAGAAAAAGGCACAGCTATGGTGATTCCCCTTGCAGAACTTAGAGATTTTAACCCAGAATTTGAATCCAGCATTGAGGAGCTTGATTATCTTGATAAGCTTTTAAACAAGTATGAGCATAGCCATGAGCTTAAGAGAGAGGTGGTGTTAAAGGAGCTAAGAATTTTAAGAGATAAGATAGAGGTGAAAAGATGAGAGAAGGGCATGCTTATGCTCTTGGTGCTGGAACGATAATCAATGCCATTGCAACATGGAAGGGTGCAGCCTTTGGCATTGACCTTAAAACAGAGGCAAGGGTTGTGCTAACAAAGGATAAAACAGTAAAAGGGTACATAGAAGGGGGAGGAAATACCTCATTGATAGAGCGATGTGTCGAGCTTGTGCTTTCATACTTTGGTTATGACTATGGGGCAAGAGTTTCAACAAAGAGTGAGATACCCATGGCAAGCGGGCTTAAAAGCTCAAGTGCAGCAGCCAATGCAACAATACTTGCAACCCTTGATGCTCTTGGTGAATCGCTGGATACTCTTGAAGCGATAAAGCTTGGTGTAAATGCTGCTATAGATGCAAAGGTAACCATTACAGGAGCGTTTGATGATGCATGTGCTTCAATGCTTGGGGGGTTTGTGATCACTGATAACAGGAAGAAGGAGCTTATAAGAAGGGAAGAAAGGGATGCAGAGGTGCTGATACTTGCTCCTGAAAAGAAGGTGCTGAGTTCAGATACCAACGTTAAAAATTCAAAGCTTATAGCCCCCTGGGTTGAGCTTGCTTATAACCAAGCCCTTGAAGGGGATTATGAGAAAGCCATGACCCTGAATGGCTTTCTGTACTGCTCTGCTCTTGGTTTCAGCACAATGCCTATGATGGCTGCTCTTGATATTGGTATAGAGGGTGTGAGTTTGTCAGGCACAGGACCTGCATACACAGCGATAGGAAAACCTGAACTTATAAATAAACTTGAGCCTGTGTGGCGCAGCATGGGCGGAAAAGTGATAAGGACTAAGGTTAATAATATAGGAGGAAGAATATGCCACTGAAAGAGGTCAGAGAGCGTATTGCAGAGCTTGACAACCAGCTGATTGACCTTATTGAAAAACGAACCAACCTTGCAAAGGAGGTACTTGAGGCAAAGAAAGCTGAGGGAAAGGCTATCAATGATGAACAGCAGAATAAGGTGGTGCTGAACAGGGTGGCGAATGCTGCTATGGAGAGAGGACTTGATGGGGAGCAGGTGAAAAAGATATTCGAGATACTTATTCAGATGAACATCGATAGACAGCATGAACTCAGCGGAGAAGGGAATCTGCCTTAGTCATCCTTAAAGAAAAGTTCTAATTCTCCCCTCAGCTTTTGCAGTCTTGCCTGAAGTTTGTGAGGGAGAAGGCTTTTGAGGTATTCGACCTCTTCAAGCCTGCCCTTGATACGCTCCCTTTTCAGGTCATTCTCAATCTGTTTTTCTATAACAGAATCCTTGACGTACAATTTTATCCCTACAGGATAATTTCGATATCCAGTTCCTCTGCAAGCTCTTTGTATCTGTTTCTGATTGTTACTTCGGTGATACCAGCCACCTCAGCCACCTCACGCTGAGTCCTTCTGTCTCCTGCGAGTATGGATGCGATGTATATGGCTGCTGCAGCCACCCCAGTAGGTCCTCTTCCACTGGTGAGTTCTTTCTCAGAAGCCTGTCTGAGAATCTCCACAGCCTTTGACTGCACCTCACCTTTAAGGTTCAAGCCTGAGCAGAAGCGAGGTACATAGTCTATAGGTGAGGTGGGTACAAGTTTAAGACCAAGCTCTCTTGAGATGAACCTGTAGGTTCTGCCGATTTCCTTTCTGCTCACCCTTGAGACATCTCCAATCTCGTCCAGAGTTCTTGGAACATTGCACTGCCTGCATGCTGCATACAGTGCTGCTGCTGCCACACCCTCTATACTTCTTCCTCGGATGAGATTATTCTCAACAGCCTTGCGATATACCACTGCAGCGGTTTCCCTTACGTTTCTTGATAAACCAAGAGCAGATGCCATCCTGTCAAGCTCAGAGAGAGCAAATGCAAGATTCCGCTCAGTAGCATTGCTCACTCTAATACGGCGCTGCCATTTTCTTAGCCTGTATAGCTGAGCCCTGCTTTTTGAGGAAATGGATTTACCATAGGAATCCCTGTTTCTCCAGTCTATCATTGTGGATAGGCCTTTATCATGTATTGTATAGGTCATGGGAGCACCAACACGAGAACGCTTCATTCTCTGGTCATGGTCAAACGCTCTCCATTCAGGTCCCTGGTCTATAAAGTCAGCATCCACTACTAAGCCGCACTCATTGCACACAAGTTCAGCCCTTTCATAGTCGTGGACAAGGGTATGGCTGCCACACTCAGGGCACTCCACAGTGGCTTTCTCAAACTGACCAAGCTTCTGTTTTTCTTTTTTCAGTCTCAGGCTTTCCTTTATCCTCTCACGCTCAGACTTTTCAATTTCCTTAACTGTTTCAACTTCTGTCATGTTATCACTTTAAATTATTTTTATTTTATATATACTCTCTGATTTTTCATATGTATAATTTCATACCCATTAATTCTGTTTGAAATGCTTACAGAAATATAGGGTGAGGTTACAGGTCCGAAGACCTCTTTTATTTTCCCGATGTTCTTCATCTTTTTGGTAAAAACCTCCAAACCTGGCGACAAAGTATCCACATCGATATTATCAGCACGAATTATCAACAGCTTATCTATAGAATGAAGTACAACTCCTAATCTTTTCAATCTATACCTCTCAGCATTATTATAAAGGTGATTATACTATATAAACCTTTCGCAAGGAATATATCAAATGATTTTTATCAGATTTAAAGGTTGTGAGAGAATTTTTCTTGCATCCTTCTCATCCAGACCTGCTCCCACTGCAACCTTGAATGCCATCTCATCAGTAATCAAATCCTCTGCTGCATGGGAATCAGTATTCACAACCAAACTTGCACCTGTTTTTTTTGCCATTTTTGCTACATGACCATTGGTTGTGTTATGTCCACCCCGTGAGGTTATCTCAAGGCATACCTGGTTCTCCTTTGCAAGCCATGCATCCTCCTCTGTGATAAGACCTGGATGAGCCAGAATATCGATATCCAAGGATACTGCCACATGGTTTGTATTTTTGAACACAGGCTCAACAATGGTTTCACCATGAACAACGATAATCTCAGCCCCTAACTTTCTTGCTTTACCCACAAGCTTAGGCATTTTTTCAGGCGGGATATGGGTTAACTCCACACCTGCAAAAATTCTAATTCCAAGGTCTTCTTCCAAAGACTTCACATTCTTCATGCATGAGAGAACATGCTCAAGATTTGTAAAATCAACGTGATCAGTGATTGCTATGGCAGTGTAGCCAAGAACAGCAGCACGTCTGACAAGCTCGCTCGGAATAAGTTCTCCATCGCTGAAAGAGGAATGGGTGTGAAGGTCTATCATTTTTGCTCCCTAAACTTTTTAATCTGCTGTGCAATCTGCTTTACTGTAACCGATTTTGGGGCTTTCTTATCCACAAGCACTCTACCACTTGTTTCCCACCATGATTTGGGGTATGCTTTATCAGTCTCAACCTGAGGATTCAGATTCAGTTCACGAGCAGCTTTTTCAATCTCCTTTAAGGCTGGCGAGGTTATAGAATCCTTCTTTGAAAGAAGTCTTCCTTCTGACCTTGATTTTGTGGCATCCATATACACAGGCCAGATAACAAGCTTTTTGTCCTTTAACATCACACCTAAGTTGTATCTTTCAGCTAATAACATTTTCCAGAACAACAGTAGTTCTGAACACTCCTACTTCTGATTTAAAATTTCGCTCATCTCCACATTTCATCTGATTTAGATAGATATATGCACTTCGTGATTTTAATTTTTATAGGGCGCCGAGCTTCGCTCGGAACTTATAGTTTATGGATATGAGCGAGAAATAAATAGTTGAATCGCTATAAAAGTATAAAAAATGATAAAATATGATAGCCCTCTAATGAATATAGTTCTTAAATCTCTCACACGTGATATTCTATTATCTATTATTGTAATTGCCTTAATTCTTATAATAGTGGGGATATATTTAAAATTTATAAAAAGTAAGTCTAAAATAGCTTCAAAATCCAAAGACGCTAAAAAATAGAAAAAATAAGGCTGCATTCGAGTTTTTTGAAGATTGCACATAATAATATCTAAAAAGCCGATAAGAAAACATCGAACATTCATGTCAATGCCTTTACGCTTCGGTTACAATAATACATAAATATGTGTAAACACATATATTACCACTATGCCTACCATGACTTTATCCATTCCAGATGACCTCTACGCCGTCATTAAACGTCATAATGAAATAAAATGGAGTGTAATTGCGAGAAATGCTATGTGGGAGTATGCCCGAAAAATCCAGTTAGTTGATAGTATACTTGAGAAAAGT
>CAZCRM010000005.1:0-23506 GCA_964501085.1 uncultured Methanosarcinales archaeon
CACCATAATTCCTACCAAAAATAAAATTTAAGATTATAGTATTTTGCTAAATGTATGATAAGATATACATGAAATGATATAAATAGCATAATATAACAAAAATCAAGAAAAAACTTGTTCAGCATGACAAGCTATGAGCAAAGTGAACAGTGGCGTATTAAAAGAAAATAAAAAAAGAATTAGCTATATAACTATTTATTTTTTATTCATGCGCCGATCTTCGCTCGGATTTGAGCTTTTTCACATGCGTTTATACGAAGCTATACAGAGAACTATAACAGCAAGGATAAAACCTCCACAAACTTTCGATGATTGAAAAAGTTCAATGTGAAAAAATTATGAACTACACAGAACACTATAATTCGATATATTTATAGATAAGAAGCACGCTTCTAAAGCGTGTGATAGAAGACATCCTCAATGCTACAGCGCATGCAATTCTTTTTGGGCTAATAGGATTAATTGCAGGAATATGGTCTGCGAACCTTATTTATATATTGTTCCTGAAAAATATGGACAATGTAACCACCACACATATCTCTTTAATAGTAATATTGTTAATGATTGTGAGTGGAGGAATTATTGGTTTTATTAAAGGAAAGGATTTACTAAATGCTTAGGTGCTTGACTATGCATATAATAATCATCGGTGCAGGGGATGTGGGGTATCATGTTGCAAAAACGCTGTGTATAGACAACGACATTTTTATAATAGACATAAGAGAGGAAGCCTGTAACAGGGCTAAAGAGCTTGATATTCAGGTGATACAGGGAAACGGAGCAGATGTCAAGCTTCTTAAGAAGGCAAGGATTGACAAAGCTAATCTAGTGGTTGCTGTCACAGGTGTGGATGAAGTGAATATTGTAGCGTGCATGGCATCCAAACTCCTGAACAAGGATGTAAAAACAATTGCAAGAGTGAGCAATCCTGATTACATTGACAGACCTGTCTCAGTGCGTGAGAGTGTAGGTATGAATGCCATGATATGCCCTGAGCTATCCCTTGCCTCTGAAATCAATCGTATATTATCAATACCTGAAGCTATAGATGTGGAAGATTTTGTGGCTGGTAAGGTAAAAATGATGGAACTTAAGGTAGGAGAGCACAACCCGCTCATAGGCAAAAAACTCTCTGAATCAAATCTTCCTCAAGGCTGCATAGTCTCAGCTATTATTCGAGGTTCAGAGTTAATGATACCTCGTGGGGATGACGTAATCCTGCATAATGACAGGGTGGTGGTAGTGGGGGAAACTGATGCTGTTGAGGAAACAAAAAAACTTTTCAAGGAAGTTGAAAGAGGCAGTGGGAAAATAGCGGTTGTGGGAGGGGGAAAGGTTGGATATTATCTTATCAAGCTTCTGAGTAAAACCAATTTCAAGCTCACACTGATAGAGCTGAATAAGAAAAAAAGTGAAGAGCTTGCACAAGAGCTTCCAAATGTACTGGTCATTAACGGAGATGGAACTGATATAGGGTTGTTGAAGGAAGAAAACATAGGGTCTATGGATGCTCTGATAGCGGTTACAGACAGTGATGAAAAGAACCTTCTGTGTTCACTCCTTGCCAAGAAACTTGGAACCAAGAAGGTCATAGCAAGAGCTGATCGACCTGATTATGCTGAGCTTTTTGAGATGGTTGGAGTGGATGTTGCAGTAAGCCCAATTCAAGCTACGGTCAACGAAGTTTTAAAATTTACCATGGGTATAGGGGTACAATCTCTTGTTACTATAGAAGGAGAGAAAGGCAAAATCATTGAGCTAACAGCGAAGAAAGAATCAAGGATTGTAAACAAAAAGCTTAGAGATGTTAAGTTTCCTCATGGTGCCATTATCAGTGCTGTGGTAAGAGGTAAGGAGGTCATAATACCTGATGGTAATCAGATAATCCTCCCTAATGACAGGGTTGTCATCTTTTCCCTGCCCTCAAAACTCCCTGAGGTCAAGAAGCTTTTTGAGTGAGTGCTACTGATAGTAATACTCACCCTGTGATTTCTGCATACGATCGAGTCTTGAGTTCAGCTTGTTAACCCTGGGTCGTTTTGTTTCCTCATCTCTTCTAAATGTTATACCTATGCTTTTAAGAAACCTGTTCATCCCTTCACGCATATTGAAGGGTCCATGAACCTCTCCTCTTTTCATGGGTATGCCTTCAAAAACCAGAAGTCTATCACTTAACATATCTATCATATAGATATCATGGTCAACCACCATGGCTGTGACCTTATTATTCTCAGCAAACCTTCGTATAACCTTGGTTGCAAGGATTCTCTGCTCCACATCAAGATGTGCCGAGGGCTCATCCAGAAGATACAGGTCTGCTGAACGTAATAGACATGCGGCTATCGCAACTCTCTGAAGTTCGCCCCCACTCAATTCATTTATCTGCTGGTTGAGAAGATGCTCAAGCTGAAGTGGTCTCAGAATTTCGGTCTGATAATAGCTTGAGTCAAACTGTTTGTTTATTGATCTAAGAAATACCTCAACCATTACTGGCTCTTCAGCCTTGATGTACTGGGGTTTATAAGATATACTAAGCTTCATATCCAGCTTGCCTGTGGTAGGCTCTATTTCTCCAGCGAGTATCTTCATAAACGTGGATTTCCCTATACCGTTTGGACCTACTATTCCAGTTACCTCGCCCTTCCTTATCTCTCCTCCTTCAGCTATGAGCTCAAATTCATCATATTTTTTCGTGAAGCGCTGGAATTTAATGAGGGGTGATACCTCCTTTGTTTCCTGAGGCGCATGCACCTCAAACTCAATGGCTTCTTTTCTTATTCTTACATTCTCCTCTCTAAGATAACCCCTAAGGTATTCGTTAATACCCACTCTCACCCCTTTTGGAAGGGTTATGACTCCATACCCTCCTGGCGTACCGTATGCAATATGTACAACATCGGCAAGCAGGTCAAGTATGGCAAGGTCATGCTCCACAACCATAACAGCTTTTTCTCTGGCAAGCTCTCTTATGATGTTAGCTGCTTTGATTCTCTGAAAGATATCAAGATATGGGCTGATTTCATCAATGAAATAAAAATCTGCATTCTTTGCAACACATGCTGCTATGGCTATTCTCTGAAGTTCGCCTCCACTAAGCTCCTCAATATTGCGTTCTATTATGTTCTCAAGCTCAAGCTTTGAGATTATTTCTTTCAGCTTCCCGCGCTCATCTGTTCTGAATAAAAGGTCAGCTACCTTTCCTTTGAATTTCTTGGGAATCAAATCCACATACTGAGGCTTCTGGGATACTTTTATTCTTCCTTTTGAAACCCCTTCAAGATAGTCATGAAGAACTGAACCTGAATAATACTCAAGAATCTCCTCCCACTGGATTTCCTGTCTGCCAAGGTTGGGTTTCAGATTTCCAGAGAGTATATTTATGGCTGTACTCTTTCCTATGCCATTAGGTCCAAGAATGCCCACGACTTTCCCGACAACAGGCACAGGAAGCCCGTACAGAGCAAATCCATTTACACCATATCTATGCGTGGGCTCTTCGAGCTTCTCTGGCAGACCAATGATCATAATGCACTCAAAGGGGCAGCGGTTAACACAGATACCACATCCCACACATAGCTCTTCTGAGATCACAGGTTTTCCATCTTCACCTACCACTATAGCCTCATCCCCTGTCCTGACTCTGGGGCAGAACTTAATGCACTGAAGGTCGCACAGTTTTGGCTGGCATCTATCCTTATCCAAAACAGCGATTCTCATAACCATCAGTTCAATAACAGAGTCCAGATAACTATCATGAATATAATTACCAAAAATTCAACATATGCCCAGTCCTTTGTTCCGAATTCTTTCACCCTGACCCCTAACAATGGATACAATCCTCTCTGAATGTAGTACGAGGCAAGCACAACCATAAGAATAACAGAAAACCATGAAACACCTTTTGCATCTCCAAACTTAAAGAAGAGAAGGATAGCAAAACCTGTGCCTATAAACGCGGGTAGCATTGTTTTCTTGATACCTTCAAGCAGCATCTGCTTTTTTTCCTCAGAGCTAATGGCAGGCTCTTCATTCTTTGCATTATTTTTTCCCTTCACAGCAACTCACTCTTTTCTGAATATCATTGTTCCAATACCCTCATCTGTGAACAGTTCGAGAAGCAGGGAATGGGGTCTGCTCCCATCAATTATATGAACCTTCTCCACACCTGCTTTAATGGCAGATGCGCTTGATTTTATTTTTGGAATCATACCCCCACTTATGATGTTGTCTTTTATAAGGGTTTCAATCTCGTTAAGCTCTATCCTTGATATCCTGCTATTAGGGTTATTAGGATCTCTGAGAACACCAGGAACATCTGTGAGCAAAATTAACTTTTTTGCTTTCAATGCAGAGGCGATATCTCCTGCAACTGTATCAGCGTTTACATTCAGATCATTGCCGTTTTCATCCACTGCTATGGGTGATATCACGGGAATATACCCTTTACCAGTGAGTATCATTAATATCTCAGGATTTATAACCTCTGTTTCACCTACCCATCCAAGATCTACCTCTTTCTCCACACCATCCACTTTCACACGCTGGGGCGAGAGCTTTTTTGCAACAATAAGTCTGCCATCACTACCTGAGAGACCCACTCCTTTACCTCCGTGTTTGCTTATCAGCGAAACTATCTTGCTATTGACATTCCCCACCAGCACCATTCTCGCTATTTCAAGGGTTTCGTCATCAGTAACCCTGAGTCCTGCCACAAACTCTGGTTTTTTTCCCATACGCTGCATCTTTTCTGTAATCTCAGCACCCCCACCATGCACGATGATAGGATGAATCCCAACAAACTTCAACAGCACGATATCCTGTACTATCATGTCCATAATAACTGGATCAACAATTGCATGCCCACCTATCTTGATTACCATGATGCTATCGTAAAACCTACGAATGTATGGAAGGGCTTCGATAAGGATATTTTCACGGCTTAACATTCCAAATTTGGTATTAATAAAAAAATATAAAAAAGACTATCCTCTGCTTATCACAATCTCCATGGTGGAGATATTGGACTCGCCTTTGTCAGAGGTGACTTTTTCAGTGTCGATTTTTATGTCCTTTATTTCTACGTCTGTCAGGAACCTGTGCTTTGTGACCTCTGCAACATCCACTGCTCTTGATATCGCTCTGCCTCTTGCTTTTATGGTAACCTCTTTTGCTCCGTCGTTGAACTGCGTAACCACTGCGAGAACATAGTTCATCACAGGCTTATTTCCGACATATACTACATTATCCTCTGTCATACTACCATCCCTGATTTTTTTAGTGATGAATTACAATTCATCTACATATATTTACCGTTATTTTTCAGATAAAAAGCTATTAAAAAATAAAAAAAATAAATTATGTTCATATCAATTTCTTGTGCTTGTAGCTGCATGACACACCATAATCGCAGGCACGCATCTCCTCGTATGACCTGTTTATGATACGTGTTATGCAGTTAATATTCGAGGAATACTTGCACTTCATGTTATCACACAACCCTATCGATTAACTGACCTCCTAGGCTTCCTGCATTGATTCCAAACTTCTCATCAAATGCAGATCCTGAAACCACTTTCTCGTTGTTTGGCCCGATTATCTGAGCAGACTTGATGCCTGTCATTATAGCCATACAACGAACCCTTCCTTCGTAATCCCTTCTCACTCTTGCACCCCAGATCACATTGGCGTTTGGATCAAGTTCGATGGTTAGTAGGGATGCAATTCTTTCTGCTTCCTGCAGAGACATGTCTGTTCCTCCTGTGATGTGAAGCAGGCACCCTGTGGCACCAGTGGTATCCACATCAAGCAATGGATGATTAAGTGCGTTTTTCACCACTTCATTTGCTTTATCCTGACCTTTTGCTTCTCCCACCAGCATTACCGCAAGTCCTCCTCCTTTCATTATAGCTTTTACATCTGCATAATCAAGATTAATCAGCGAAGGCTGAGTTATGGTTTCAGAGATACCTTTCACAGTCTCTGCAATCAGCTGATCCATAACTGAGAATGCCTTATCCACTGGAAAATTCGGACAATAATTCAAAAGTCTGTTATTATCAAGCACAATTACGGTATCCGCTTGCTTTCTCAGCTCATCAAGTCCTTCCTCTGCTTTGAGCAATCTTGCACGCTCAACCTTGAAAGGACTTGTAACCATCCCTATTACTATAGCCCCCTGTTCCTTCGCTATCTGCGCAACTACTGGTGCAACACCTGTGCCTGTTCCACCGCCCATACCTGCTGTGATAAACACGAGGTTGGCATCCTTCAGTACCTCTTTCAGAGTCCCTTTTGCAAGTTCAGCAGCTCTTTTTCCAATCTCAGGATAACCACCAGCACCTAGTCCACCTGTTATTGACTTGCCTATCAGGATTTTTTTATCAGCTTCGATACAGTCAAGGTGAAGCTTATCCGTATTTATGGCTATGGTTTCAGCACCCTCTATACCAATATTATAAAGCCTGTTGATGGTGTTGTTGCCACCACCGCCACATCCAACCACAACGATTTTTGGAGTTCCAAACTCTTTATCTTCAAATGTTTTCCTAAACTCTTCCTTTTCATGGAATTTAAGGGCATCTTGTATCAGAGTATCCATTCTTCATCCCCTCCGATTTTTTTATTTTTTTATTCTTCTTTCAAGCGCAGGAAACCATCAGCACCTGCTACTTGTTGCTGGGCTTTTTCAAATAATTTCATTCTCCCTATCAGTTTTTCACTTCTCTGGTCTATTAGTTCCCTAATAGCTGTTCTAATTGCTTCGCTTATGGATGGAAATTCACCATATTCTACCAACAGCTCAATCATTTTTAGTTGCTGTTCAGGGAGTCTTAATGTTATTCTCTGCATCTGGTTTCTTCCGTTGAGACTATACAGCATACAGTTGTACACCAGCTGTTCGACCCATGTACGACAATTGTATGCTTTATGTCAGACAATTGTCTGACCCTAAAGTACTTAAAAGTATCGATTAAATGATGAGCAAATGATGAGCAAGACAACTAAAAGATTATTTTATAATGAGCAGGGTCCTGTTTTTTAAAATCCAAACTCTTTTAATTTATCTCTTGCAAGTTCCCTTTTTTCCTGATGCTCTTTCAGAAATTCCTGCATAAGCTCTGCAGCATATTTCTTGCATGTTCCACAGCTACGCCTGCCTTCGGTGCATTCCCTGTAGATTTCAAGAAGCTCTTTATCATCCTCAATGAGATGGAATAACATTAGCTCATACACACTACATCTATCAGGCTCTCCGCCATATTTTCTCTGTTCTTCTAATGTAACTCTCCCCCCAGTTTTGGCACGCATGACCTTCTTTGCTCCTTCTTCGGGCTTCTCTGTCAGAGCTATGAAGCTTTCAGGAATACTGCTTGACATCTTCCCCCCTTGCAATCCTGTCATGAATTTGTGATATGTGGATGCAGGAGGAATGAAGGCATACCCATGATGCTTTAATTCAATCTCTCTCACAATATATTTAACTTCTTCCATATCTCTATCAAAGACATCCACATGTCCTTCATAAAGTTTACCACCTGTTTGCTGTGCAACCTCAAAAAGAGCAGTTTTTGGGGCGGCCTTTCCGCGAACACTTACAAATGTTTTGTCTGAGTTTTTTCTTTCTTCAACCATAAACATGTTCATTCTATACGCAAGACCTCGGGTTAACCTTATGTGAGGGTCCTGATCCGCACCTACAGGTATAACAACAGGTTTTGGTCCATTGAATTCCTGTAGCTGGGGATGAAGAATATCCGCGCTCTGAATCAGGGCACTGGTCATGTGAGATATGTTGGTCTCTCCATTAAAACCATATATGGCAGAAAGTTCAGAAAGGTTTACTTTAATGCCAAGCTCGAAGGCGAGATTCTTCACGTGGTTAGAGCATGACTGAAAATAGATATGTCCTCTAGGCTCAAACCCGAGAGCAATGGCGCTTAAAATATATTCGTTGATTCCAATTTCACGGCATTTCTCCCAGCTTATTCCCCTGACAGCATGAGCTTCCATATCGGCAATGGCAAGAAACACCTCCCCACCTTGCTGCTGATGCCATATAATTTCATCCATCACCATCTTATGTCCGAGATGAACTCTACCAGAAGGCATGAATCCACTGAGAGCGGCAAACGGTTTTCCAGATAGCATGGCATTCAGCACAGACTCATAATCCCTATGCCCAAAAATAACATGCCTCCGCATGTATCTATGAGGATTTTTTATTTTTACAAGAAGCTCATCAAACCGTGATATTCCAAACTCATCAAAGAGTTTTGAATAATTATCTATCTTTGCTGTACTCCATGGATCAACCGCTCTCATGCATTCTGACCTTAAAAACTTTACATGTATGTAAATCTTGTTATAAACTCTTTAAATTTTTTAATATAGCGTAACGGAATTTTCCATATTAATTCCGTTACGCTAAAGTAGGTCAAGCGGACTTGTTATCTTTTTAAGCTCTTCAGAAGACACATGGGTGTATATCTGTGTAGTCTGTAGATTTGCATGTCCTAACAGTTTCTGAATCTTTCTGATATCCACTCCGTTCTCAAGCATATGTGTTGCAAAGGTATGTCTTAAGGTATGCACACTTACTTTTTTCTTTATCCCAGCCCGTTTTGCAGCCTGAGAGATTATATATTCTATACCTCTTGGAGACATCTTTTTTCCATTGTTGTTGAATATATAGCCTTTTTTTGAGGCTGTTTTCTCAATATACTGCTGAAGGTCTCTCTTGAAGCTTTCAGAAATTATGAACATTCTATCCTTTGAACCCTTGCCAGCACGCACCCAGCCAATACCCTCGTTTAAGTCAAGATCTTCATACCTCAGGTTGATACATTCTGAAAGCCTCAAACCAGAGGAATAAAGAAGTTCTATCAATAGCCTGTGCTTCAAGTTAGGGGTATTATCTATCATATCCTTAATTTCCTTGCGAGTTAAAACAGTAGGTAGTTTTTTCGCTACTTTGGGTGTTTTTATATTAGAAACCTTTTTACCAAGTACTTCTTTTAAAAAGAAGTTCAATACCGCTTTTATAAGGGCGATGGAAGCATTTGAAACACCCTTTGAAATCATATATGCCAGGTATTCTTTGACATCTTCTTCCTCTACCTCTTCTTTATCAATGTACTCCATGAACTTGCGAGTATAAAAAAGATACATTCTCTGAGTCTGTGGGGAAAAACCCCTCAGTTTCATTTCGGTTTCAAGTTTTTTAAGTACCCTCTCCATGCTACATGGTAGCACCTCAGGATATATAAATACTGCGTATAATATATCTTATACGCAGTTTATTGTAAATACCTCTTGCTAACTGAAGGGGTTTTCATTAGAGATAGAGTAATCCGCATTGCGGAAGTAATCAACCTGTCATCTCAGAGAAGGAGGTTTACAGGACTGACTAACGACCGCACCAGATCGGATTTAAGAATGAGTGATTGGCTCCTTAAGTATTGAAGCGTAACGGAATTTGTTGCATGAATACCGTTACGGAATTAAACCATAATCAATATATATTAACTACAATTAATATAAACTATGCAAAAATTCAAAATGGAGAAACCACAAGTAAGAATGCTTTTCGATATGAAAGAGGTCATCTACGACCGTGAATGGCTTAAAGAAGCTGAAAATCTTGAACTCTATTACATGTATAGAGACCTCTCCCTGAGTAAAAATAATGCATTGGCTATAAAGGAGCATGGCCTGAGATATGATATCACAGTTATCCCTCCCCGCATGCTTGGAAAAGAGTATGTTAAGACAGCAGGGCATTATCATCCAAAAGTACCTAATACCGATATTACCTATCCAGAGGTGTATGAAGTACTTAAGGGCGAAGCAATATATCTAATGCAAAAGCTTGAGGACAATAAGATAACTGATGTAATGCTTGTAAAAGCAGAAGAGGGAGATAAGGTAATCATTCCTCCTGGTTATGGTCATATTACCATCAACCCATCAAATAAGGTTCTGAAGATGGCAAACTGGGTGGCTCGCTTTGAATCCATATACTCGCCCATGAAAGAGAAAGGGGGAGGAGCATATTTTATCCTGAAAGAAGGAATCGTGAGAAATGTTAGATACGGCGAGGTGCCTGAAATACGATGGGTTAAACCTTCAAATCTTGGTAGGATTGGGTTGCACAAGAACAGAGAGATGTATGCATTGGTTAATGACCTAAAGAAACTTGAATTCTTAACACATCCACATGAACATGAATGGGTGTTTGATTATATTCTGTGATTAGAGGTAATACTTAAGTAATGCCCAGACAATAAGCCCTTCATGTTTCCTGTCAGGCGTATGCGAAGACTGCGCACATCCAAATTCCGTTCACTGGTGAGAGAATCAGAGCTTGATGTTAAGGATCTCATATGTCCTGTGTTCATTGATGAGAACATAAGTGAACCCCTCGAGATAAACTCCATGCCAGGTTACTATCGCATCCCTCTTGACATGGTTGCAGATGAAGTAGCATGTATCTCAGAACTTGGAATACCTGCGGTGATTCTCTTCGGAATACCAAAAGAGAAGGATGAGACTGGAAGTCATGCATACGGAGAAGAGGATGTTATTCAGAAAGCAATCCGTGCCATAAAAAAGAAGGAAAATGACATGGTTGTCATTACTGATGTCTGTCTCTGCGAATACACCACCCATGGTCACTGTGGGATTGTAGGAGAAAAAAAGCAGATTCTCAATGACCCCACGCTTGAGATTCTGGGAAAGATAGCGGTGAGTCATGCCCGTGCAGGTGCAGATATTGTTGCTCCCTCTGGGATGATGGACGGTATGGTGCAAGCCATACGTAAAGCCCTTGATGATAACCATTTTGAGGACATACCCATAATGTCCTATGCTGCAAAGTATTCCTCCTGCTTCTACACACCATTTAGAGAAGCTGCTGAGTCAGGTTATGCCTTTGGGGATCGCTCAACCTATCAGATGGACCCTGCGAATGCTGATGAAGCTATGCGTGAGGTCGAGCTTGATGTAAAAGAAGGGGCTGATATCATCATGGTCAAACCAGCTTTACCTTACTTGGATATAATATATCGGGTGAAGCAGAGTTTCAGAATGCCCACTGCAGCCTATCATGTTAGCGGTGAGTATTCCATGATAAAAGCTGCCGCAAAGATGGGCTGGATTGATGAGAACAAAGCTATATATGAATCACTGCTCTGCATCAAACGGGCAGGTGCAGACATGATACTCACCTACTTTGCCAAGGACATGGCGAAGATGTTGAATAATAAAACTGATTGAAATATAAACCATGTTCATTGAAATCGATGGCTGGATGGCAAAAATGCGTTTCTCAGCATGTCATTTCATTCCACGTCATCATAGATGTGGATGTCTTCATGGTCATACCTATGCTGTGAGTGTGAGAATCGAAGGAGAGCAGAAAGGGGAATTTATAATAGATTTTGAGATTGTTAAGCATGTTGTGAATAATATATGCAATACCCTTGACCACAAAATTCTGATAGCAGAGAATGATTCCCGCCTTGATATTCAAAAAGACCATGATAATATATACATACGTGTAGATAAAAAACAGTATGTCTTTCCAAAAGAGGATGTGGTTTTGTTGCCCATAACCTCTGTGAGTGCAGAGGATCTGTGCAAGTACTTTACTGAGAAGATTGCAGAGGAGTTAAGAGGTCTCAATAATCTTAAAAAAATCCATGTCAGGCTGGATGAAGGGATAGGACAGGGTGCTGGGTGTGAATTGGAGTTATGATTCTATCCATAATTAGCCATAATGGTCTTTAGGGCATTCCTGTATTCATTCTTAAGAGAATACACATTGTGGTTGCCCTTCACATCTATTCTCAGAATACCTAATCTCGCATTCATAATACCCACCATGGCTGAAACCCCCCTGTAATTCACATCAAATCCGTTCTTAGTAAGAAGGTTGTACACATCATGAGTGGTGTATTTCCCGCCATTAAGGAATAGCTTTAAAACAAATCTCCGAATACCTGTTTCATCTCTTGTAAGGTATTTTGTAAGCCGTGCTTTGACCTTATCATTGCCTTCAGTTCTCAGCCTGACCACCATACACATAATTGAGCTTTAACAGTTTATACCTTTCCATGACTACAGAGGGGTTCTCTCAACAATCATTCCATTCTTCATAGGATATCTCTCAACAACCCAAACACTAAACCCTGCTTTTTTAAGCTTATCTGATAACTCATGCACGATATACCATGAGGTCTCAATAACATTATCCTCTACAGAATACATCTCATGGCTAACCCCTGCTTCTTTCAGAATGCTCTCGCCCCCTTTTCCCTCAATAACTCCGTACACAAGAGTACCATCCTCTGTAATCTCGTCAAACTCCCTTGCGGTATTCTTTGCGATGCGTTTCAGTCTCTCTCTGAGCTGAACAGCATCCTTAAAAACCGAAGGACAGAAATGCAGTTTGCTGTAGTTTAAAGACTCAGCTATCTCCCTACTTCCTGTGGCTGAAAAAGAATCTTCATTAAGCTCATACCCCATTTTTTTAAGCTCATAGGCATTTGTTTCTGAAAACTCAAGTTCATTAAGATTTAAAAAACCTCCTACTTCATCAAGCAACGCTATAATCCCACTGTAGTCTGCCTGAATAGCAGGTAACTCTATACCTGTGGAAATCCCTAATTTAGCTGCTGTATGAATGGCATTTTTATAGGGTGTATTAACGATATTCCTCCAGAGGTTTACAGGGGGATGAAACCGTATCTCATCAAGCCCTGTTTTTGCTAACAATTCAAGCACCTTTTTATCAGGGGCTAATGAGGTATAGAGATGTATATGATGCTCTTCTCCAAATTTTGCTTTAAGAAGGCGTATATAATGAAGCACACGCTCAAGTCTTAGAAGTGGCTCTCCACCTGTAATACCTGTTCCCAAAGCGTCCATAACGCAAGCTTCCTGAATCACATCCTCATCATTTTTCACCAGTCGTTCATTAGCAAACACCACGTCTTTACCTTTCTTTTCCAGAGAAACAGGACAGTAGAAACAGTTTCTCTCACACAGCCCTGTGATAAACAATACCATCTTTCCCCCTTTATAACAAAGCCTGCATCCCTCTGGCAGAAAGTCGGGTTTCATCTATTTTGTGCGGGTGATGATGTACTCCCCCAGTTCCTCAAGCTTTCTCTTTGCAAAGCTATCCTCAAGATGCTCAATATGCCTTTTAGCGATTTCGAGTTCTTTCTTCGCCACATTTTCGGCATACTCTATAGAATTTTTAACAAGCTGGATAAGCTCACCATTGTTGCACTTCATCATTCGTTCTAGGGATATACCTGAATTAAGAGCATCAAGAATAACAATAGACGGACGACCCATAAAAAGATCCTTTCTCACAGGTTTGCCAAGATCCTCTTCCTTTGAGATGCAATCCAGAATATCATCTCTGATCTGGAAACCTATACCAATATGGTTACCAAACTCCTTAAGACTGTTGATCTGTTTCTCATCCCCTCCCCCTACGATACACCCAACCTCTGCTGCTGAACCAAACAACGAGCCTGTTTTTCTGTAGGCTAATTCAAGATAGCTCTTCTCGTCCTTAACATAATCAACGAGTTCCATAGCCTCTCCCTCACCCATATAAAACAAAGAATCTGCTATTGTTTTCATTAGCCTTGGATTTTTTGACGCAATTCTCAGGGAAATCGCTGCAAGAATCTGGACAGTGAGAAGGGCAAGGTCATAACCCCAAAGTTTATGAATGGTATCTCTTCCCCGCCTTTTTTCTGATTTATCGATAACATCGTCAAGAACAAGGGAGGAGGAATGTATAAGCTCTATAGAAGCAGCAGCAAATCCTGCCTGTTCTGGGGTGCCTCCGACAGCCTCACATGCCAATGTTACAAGGGCAGAACGGATACGCTTGCCCTTTGAATCTATGGCATAGGCTACTGCAGCCGCTAATTCAGGTGGTTTTATATCTATCAGCAGGTTATTCAGTTCCGCATCCACCAGTTTTGCCCGCTCAACCAGAAGCTGTTCGATCTTCATTGTTCATTCCATAACCCAAATACTAAAAAGATGTTTCTGTTTGAGTTGCATATCATAGCTTAATTTTTCGCATTCGTTCAACAGCTTCATTGATTCTTTCAACTGGTCTCGTTAAAGCGAATCTCACATAACCCTCGCCATGTTCTCCGAACCCTATACCTGGAGTGGCAACGATACCAGCTTTTTCAAGCAATAGCTTTACAAAGTCCATGGAACTGCCTTTTATACCTGCCCATATATAGAACGTAGCTTTTGGAGGCGTTACCTCAAGACCAAGGTCGTTAAGACCCACAAGAAGAGCATCCCTTCTTTCCTTGTATATCCTCCTCATTTCATCCACACAATCCTGGGGCCCTGAAAGTGCTGCTATAGCTGCTTCCTGAATTGCCTCAAAAGCTCCTGAATCTATGTTGGTCTTTACTTTACCAAGACCTGCAATTATGTCTTTATTCCCAACCGCAAAACCAATACGCCATCCTGTCATGTTATATGTTTTTGATAATGAGTGCATCTCAATACCTACCTCCTTTGCACCTTCTGCGTTTAAGAAACTTGGGGCTTTATAGCCATCATAGGTGAGCTCAGAGTAGGCGTTATCATGAACAACTATGATATCATAGTTGTTTGCAAAATCAACAACCTCTTCAAAAAATTTCAGTGTTGCTACTGAAGAAGTAGGGTTATTGGGGTAGTTGAGAAACATCAGCTTTGCTTTTCTTGCTATATCAGAAGGGATGGCATCGAGATCAGGCAGGAAATCATTCTCAGCAAGCAGGGGTACTGGGTGGGGTATGGCATCTGCAAGGCGTGTAGCAACACTATAAACAGGATATGCAGGGTCAGGGACGAGAGCGATATCATTTGGGTTAAGAAATGCAAGAGGTATATGAGCTATGCCCTCTTTTGAACCTATGAGCGCAAGAACCTCATTTTCCGGGTCAAGCTCCACATTCATTGTTCTTTTGTACCATTTTGCGACAGCCTCTCTGAAGGATAACATCCCCTCATATGAGGGATAGTGGTGCCTCGCTGGATTTCCTGCTGATTTTCTCAGCGCTTCCACGACATGAGGTGGTGTGGGCATATCAGGATCACCCACACCCAAATCAATGACATCTACTCCTTTTTTAATAATCTCATCCTTTGCTTTATCAATGGATGCGAACAGATATGGGGGTAATGAGTTTATTCTGTCAGCGTACATCATGGGCTTCTTGATATCGTTTATCGTATTTAATACTCTTCTTCCTCCTCCTCATTTTCCTTGGATGTTTCAAGAAGCAACTCACCATAGACCAGTTTTTCGATTACCTGAGCAACATAGAGCTGTTTCTGGTTCTTCTGGATATCCTCATTCATGTGAAGTTCAGAGTCTATCTGTACACGAATCAGGGCAAACCTGAATTTTTCCTTATCCTCGATCCTTAATGAGATAATCCTCTCTATGAGATATGGTAATTCATCAGGTTGATCTACAGC
Organism: uncultured Methanosarcinales archaeon; assembly: GCA_964501085.1. Taxonomy (GTDB): domain Archaea; phylum Halobacteriota; class Methanosarcinia; order Methanosarcinales; family Methanoperedenaceae; genus CAZCRM01. Next base: position 15,517 of record CAZCRM010000005.1, read on the forward strand.
CTCTGCGATTAAAAGCAGGTACTCAGGTATGTTATTGATATCCACATCCTTCCTTCCAGTGAGAAGTTGTAGAGTTTTCAAAGAATATCTTTTATCCTTGATATTCACGTATGTCATGAGTATACTCTTTAATTACTAACTTCTATATTAGTGTATGGAAGCTTCCAGAAATCCGCTGTTCAAAGAACGATAAATACTTCTTCAGATAGTGTTCTGATCTTCTGAACGTAGTATTATGCGAGGTTTTTGAGGTATATTTAATTATGTTATGGAGTAATAATTTTAGGAATTGACTATACTTTGTTACTACCCTTTGACCAAAACAACAATAGCAAGAGTAATAGCAAGAATAAATCCAAGAATAAAATAGCCCCTCGATCTTATATCAAAGATACCAGCATAGGTTCTTTGGTCTCTTCCTATAATCATAACTCTTCTTTCAAGCTCTTTAACCATTCTATTTAGTTCTCTCGAATTAGGAGATGCAAGTGAAGGTATTTTCTCGTTCATAGTCTTTTGATTGCGAAAAGTACCATGGCTACAACAAAACCTATCACAAACCCTTGGAAAAATCCTGACACAAGACCTGACATTATCTTCTGCACCTTTCCTAGGTCTTTTATCTCATGCTCTATCGCACGCACCCTTGCCTCGATGGCAACTAGCTCAGAGGATATCATTTTCACACCTTCTTCCTTCTCTTCTTTAACTGTTTCCAGCATCGCAAGCACAGGCTCGCCCTCATAAGGCTGTTTTGCTTCCAAGCTATCGATTACTTCTTCTATTCTATCCATATCCTCAATGTTAATAAGGTCTATAAGCTCTACTTGATCCTGCCACCTCTTAATATGCTCCTTTGAAATATTGGTGATGTAGGGTATCGCACCTTTTGCCCCAATGATTCTCTTTTCATCATCTATGCCATTCTTCTTGAGAGCTATTATGGCATCACCCGCAAGATGTCCATGCACCTCTGCCCCACATACCACCAGATACCTGATGTTTGTATTTGAAATGATGTTGGCTATGACCTTCTCTATACCTATGTTCTCGGTCTTCATGCTTCCAACAATGGCAGCTTTCTTTGTTAACCTCTTCCTATCAAGTTCGCTTGCCAGGGTTACTATAGCTACCTGATTTTTCGGGTCTCCCACAACATATTCCCCACGTACAGGAGGCCAGTCAGGCAGAAATGCTATAGTTTCACCCCCAGTATTAGGGCTGAGATGAGAAGACCTATTATAAAGCCATAAACGAAGTTGGTCACCTTACCAAGATTAAGATAGATTCCTTCCCTGTTGGGATGAGAAATAAGTGGAAGGGTCATAGGGTCAAGAGATGTTAATAGATTGTTAGCAATATCCTCTAACCTGTCGATTTTATCAACTATGACAGCGAGATTCACCACAACATTATCAGAATCCATCTCAGCAACCACGCCAGAGTATGGTTCAATGGCAACCTGAAGCTTCTCATCTATTATAGCATACATATCAGTGCTCCGCAGGTGGATAGCCTGTGTATGTGATTTCATATATATCTTCTCTCACAGCCTTGAACCATCTTGCAAGAAATACCATGAATCCTGCTGCACTTACGATAACTATTGAAACACCAGTTAGCGTGTCTAAGAGAAGAATCACAATTAAGCCAAACAATCCAGTGGTGATGCTTGCTTCAACAGCACTCAGGCGAAGAGTTCTTCTCTGGTTCTCTCCTGCCCCCATACTACCATTGTAGGGATGCAGAATGGCAAGGGTGATGGCAATGTAGATGAGAGGGTAGACATAAACTACGTTTATGAGCGTTATTAAAAATATGGCGATTATTGCCGTGGATGATGCAAGGATAGCGCTATCTAGTATCATCACTGGTATTTTCATTTTGATTATTTTCTGAGCACAGATGCCTGTAATCGCTCCCACCATAAAAGCGCCCAGGACTCCAGAATACGGGCTTAAGTTATTAGATATTATGGCGATGGTTGTTCCAACTGCTGCGCCCCAGTATCCTATGGATGCTGTTCCAGTACCAAGCCCATAGCTTGCCATCTCTCTGACAGCATTTGCACCACTGATGAAAGCAGGCCATATAAGAACAACTGCAAGAGGAACAAGATTATCGTAATCTACCATCAGTATTGCAATTATACCTAAAATAAAAGCAACAAGATATAACCATAATGTGAACCTCATTCAGATTACCACCATAGCCAATATCAGCGCCATTGCACTACTAACTATCAAGCATGATACCAAGGTTCTTGGAATTTTTTTGATTTTCTGGTCAAACATGCCTTCAGTCTTTCCCACAAGGGTATAGGCTGGTAGAACACAGTTTATTAAGAATATTCCTGCACTGATAAAGCCTGAGATTGTGTAAGGATTTTCATATTTTGGAGCGAGCAGTGAATATACAGCAAACAACACAAGCGCACCTCCTGTTCCACCAATAATTGCCCCTATAATCCCGCTTACATGGGTTTGTACAGGCATACCATGTCCATCTGTACCCGGAGATACGCAGGGTTTCTGATCCCAGCCAGAGATTACATCTTTTGTTTTTTTGATGATGCCCTTGCATGAGGCTGTTTGACCCGATGCTGGAGGTACTCCTGTTCCAAAGATATTAACAATATTACCTCCCATGATTGTCAATGTCATCATTAACGCTGAAGCAGCAGCTCCTGAAGCAAGTACCACAGATAGACCATTATGTATAGCATATGAGGCTGAAAGAAGAGCAGCCATTCCAGCACCTGCTGAGAGCATGCTTGGTCCTGTGGCTATTCCTGTGGATGCTGACATCGCTCCAACTGCGCTTGCTGGTATGAAATGCACGCATATCCCAACAAGTATTCCACCAAGGATTATTCCAAGCAGTAATACCAATGGTTGCATTCTTTCACCTTGACAAAACAACAACATCTTACTTTAATTCTATCTTTTGATACTATAGCTGTTACTATATAATGCTATAATTCCAGCAAAGCTGAGCACCTAATAAAAATTTTCATATATAGGTTACCAAATATGATAATTTTGATTCAATAAATTTCATATAAGTACAAAGAAGAAATTAATACGATAAAAAGTATAGTATTCTGATAAACCTACAATAAAAACCGCTTTGAGTGAAAATGACGAGTTTTGTTTTCAGACGCCTCGCTGGCTTGGGTTGTTTTTTGATTTATGTCAAGTTATGCAGATAATTATAATAGCTCATTATCAGTTCATGAAGTGATGTGGGATATACTTATATTCATGCATTCTGAACTAAAGCCCTCTCCTTTCCTCTCTCCTTCAGTCTCCTGATAATAACTTCCCCAAGGAAAAGAAGCAGAGAAGCAAGAATGAATGGTTCTTTTTCGCTCTCAGGCTGCTGCACCTTTCGTGCTGATCTTTCCTTGATGTCAAGCAAAAGCAAACCCTCATCACTGGTATCATAAACCTTACCTCCATTAGACTCTATGGCTTTTATCAGGTCTTCATTAAAACCAATGTTACGGTATTCCAAAGGGTAATTTACCGCTATCCCATAACCTGAGAGATCATGGAAGCCTTCTTTCTCTATGGTTATTGAGGTTTCATATCTCTTAGGAGCTACTCTATAGAGATCAAGGTTACTGCCATCAAGTTTTAATTGAGGTAAGGTATCTGAGGTTACGATAACCTTACTCTTACTGCCAGCCCATGTATCCTCAGCTTGTATCACCACACCATGTTTTGGTCTTGGGTCACCGATTGCCCAGTTGATCATGGAAGAAATAAGTCTTGAATTCTCTCTATGGTAAACCTCTGAAGCCCATCTTGTATCTCCTCCACCGTTATCTGTGGTAAAGGCAACCACCCTTCCAAGACCAAAATACCATGTTGTCAGAATAGGCTTTCCACGCATAGTGGCTATAAGTTCCTCTCCTCCAAGCTTGGGTATAACATCGTTATACCCTGTTACCGAGGCAGTGAGATTAAGGTATCTTGTGATGAAATGATTGCTGTTAACAACTACCAGAGGATATTCAAAGGTGACTTCTGGAGTGGGCAAAGGTGTAGGAGTGGGAGATTCTTCTATAAGAGTGCTTGCTCGTTCATCAGGATTTAATACAGTTACCTTTTCATTCACAGCCTTAGCCAGTTCCTCATAAAGCCTGTTTGCCTCTTTGGCTTTCTGATATGACAGAAGAACCTGTACAAAATGAATCCTGATATCTTTGCTTGCTATATCCTGCACGGTCTGTTTGATCTGTTCAAAACCTTCAGGAGGCATCATACCATCTGATAATACAATGATTTCCTTTGTGCCACTTGTTGACTTCAGTAATTCCTCTGCTGCACGCAATCCATTATCTAAGTCTGTAGGGTTATCCCCACCTTTAGGACCAATCTCCCTTATAAAACTCTCAAGTTGTGCTATACCGCTCTGGCTTAAGGGCAACAGCCCCTTCTTCTTGGTACCTCCTCCGAAAGCCACTACACCAGCATGGCTATCTCTACCCAAGTTATGAAGGATGTTTATTGCATTGGCATCAATAAGTCCGATGAAAGAACGTCCTGTTGTGGGGTCACCTCCAGCAGTGCTCCCTGAAGCATCAATAACAATCACCACATTCCTCCCACCTTTATACTCTCCAGCCCTTGAGATTATGGGTAGTATGGCTTCGAATGGCGAGTTGTTGTAATTACCTCTATCATACGAGTTATCTCCTCCAACAACAACAAGCCCTCCTCCACCTGCAACATAGTCTCTGAGAATCTCAGCACTCAGTTGCGTTACTTCCTGATTATCTATAATAACAGCTTTATAAGGACTCAGATCCTCTGGCATGGTATCCATGGTGGTAACATCGTATAGAGTGCCTGATATTTTATACAGTGGTGAGGAGAGGTCATCAGTTATCATTAATATCTTTGGTTTTGGCACCACGAATATGGATTTATAGAAGATGTTGTTTATTTTAAACCAGTCCTCTGATTTGGGAATAATCCTTGCTGTTATTCTATGATTACCTAAGGTGTTGAAGTTATGCGAAAACTGAATAACTTTAATACGTTCTTTCTGGAGAATCTCTTCACTCATCACAGGTATGCCATCTATTTGAACATCAAGACGGTAACTTGTTGAGTTTCCTGCCTGCCTTACAATGATATTGAAGCTCTGATTTCCTATGATAACATTCTTAGCTCCAGCAATCTCAACACTAACATCGTTGTGCATTGGCTTTTGCTTCACAGCAAACACTCTTGTTCCAGCTTTGGAAACAAAAGCAATAGAATCAAAAAGGTCTTTACCATAGTTATTATTTCCATCACTTACCAGCAAGAGGTTGTTATCTCCTGAAGCCTGGGCTATGATTTCATCTCCAATAGGGGATTTCATCCCTGAAAATTGAGTATACACAGTAGGAGTTTTTGATTTTATGTTCTCGAAAATCTTCTTGCCAGTATCCTTTGGGAATAAATCCATGCTCATGGTCTGGTCAGAGATTATGGTTATTCTTGGAGCTTCATCTCTGATCGTTGTTGTTTTTAGGGTGAAAGGAGAAGCTAAAGCTATTATCAGAAGACTCAGGATGATCACCCTTGAGATTATAAGCGATTTTGATACCCCTCTCCTTATGGCATACCAGCCTGCAAGAAACACAGGGCTTATGAATAATAATATATATGGGTAAGCAAACTGCATTACAGCTCACCCCTCCAACGTAAGTAATAGAGCTCAAGAAACACAAAGAACATGGCAAAGATTATTAGATAGATATCAAGATATCTTGGAACCCTAATAACCTCGCTACCATAGTGTATCGCTTTTTCATCTGATGCTGAGGTTATATTCTTAGCTTTGAGATTTGATTCCTGTTCATCAAAAAGGTTTACCGCTATTTGTTTGTCTTCAAGCTCATAAACTCCAACCTCATCTAACAGAAGAACATCAGTGATAACCTCATCACCCGGAGTTTTTACAGTCTCAGGCTTTGGAAGCTTTATTATTGTTCCTGTTCTGGCATTGTACTCGCTTATATCATAACTTCCGCTTATCCACTCCAACAACTGTTTCCAGAACAGAGGATACTCTGGTAAAGTAAAAAAATCATTCCATACATTCTCATTCAGAGGGTCGTAGATATTACCTTTCGGGTCAGCAAACCCTGAATATATCACCATTCCCTTCCCATACCTCCAGTATGCCAACATAGGAGAGTTATCTCCACCTTCGATAATAGATTCAGCTCCTCTCTTGAGCTTAGCCTTGAAATGTCTTGTAACCTTTATCTTCTCCACCCTTATGCCCTGAGTTATCCTTGTAGGAAGAACAACATTCAAGCTTGTCTGATTTGAAACACCAAGGAGTTTAACAGGTAATAATGCCATATCCTTCATGTCTGGAGATGCAACAATAACGGCATTCCCACCTTCTCTCACATAATCAGAAAGACGTTTTATATCATCAGAAGAAAGTTTTGAGTTCACAATAACAAAGGAATACTCTGAGAATGAAGGTAAGCTTGTTTCTGTTTGCTTAACATTTGCAACAAGTTTGAGGGCGAGAAAGGAAGGAGATTTTGGATTGCCAATATAAAGAATGTTCTGTTTTACTGACTTAGGTATTATGACATAGGCATTGTTATCCACCAATAAAGCATCCTTACCACCACTGATTGAAATCCTGGTGATGCCAGGCTGAAGATTGCTTATTACAAAGTATTTACTTTCTCCAGCATTCAGATTCAAAGAAGTTGAAAGCACCTTCTTGTTATTTGTAAAAACCTCAAGATTCACCTCCTGTTTAATTTTATTAAAGTTTTTAATGAGAATCTTGTAATCATCTCCCTCAAACCACCCATTAACAATGGCGATGTTATCAGTGCTTCCTTTTATTGTTACAAACCTTACACTGACTCCACCTGCTTCAGCTATTTTCTTTGCTACTAATGGATTCTCACCTTTCCAGTTTGCGAAGTCTGAGATAACAACAATCCTGCCTCCTTCAGGAAGCATTCGTTTTCCTAACAACATTGCGCTCGCTAAATCAGCGCTTGTTGCCTTTGCCTTCAATTTTTTTATAGCATCAGAAGCGCTTTTCGCTTTAACCTGCTTCACCACCATAACAGGTATGCTCTCAGCTAATATTATGGTGTTTCTTGAGCTCAGGAAGTTATTGGCTTGAGCAACAGCTTTCTTGAATTTTTCATCAGCCTGCATACTTGCAGAGGCATCAAGAACTATTACGGTATTTCCTTTGCCTTCCTGCTCAGCCATGATAAAAGGCGATGCCAATGCAAAGGAAAGCAGTAAAAGTACAAGAAGTTGAAGGAAAAATAAAGGGTCTTTAAGGAATTTTCTGAAAACTTTAAGCCTTTTCTTCTTTTCAATCTCCATTAAAAACATTAACGAAGGTATTTTTATTTTCAGAGGTCTTGGGCGTAATAGGTATATTATTATCAGAGGTATGAGAGAAAGAAGAGCGTATAGACCTGCTTTATTGGCAAACTGTAAGTTGTATATGAAATTCAAGATACTAAGCATCATCTCATCTTCTTAACTTCTCTCTGGCTTATAACCTCGAATATGGTATCAAATACAGGTTTTTCAGTGGTTACACTGTAAAAATCTGCCATTACCTGAAAGCAGGTTTCTTTGATTTTTGCTATATGGTTATTAAGACGCTTCTGGTACTCAGACATGAGTCTTGGGGTGGTGTATATATCCATTTTTGCATCGGTTTCAAGATCGATAAGCTTAGCCTCTCCACCAAGGTCAAGGTTTTTTTCTATAGGATCAAGCACCTGGATTAAGACAAGCTCATTATCCCCCAGTCTGAAGATTGCGTTTTTAATGGAATCAATATCTGCCATGAAGTCTGAGATGATAAACACAAGAGACCTTGACTTTATTACATTAGAGTATTTCTCCATGCAGTATTCAAAATTGGTTTTTCCTGAAAGTTCTGTATCATTGAGAATATCTATTACTTTAGAAAGATATTTCCTGCC
>CAZCRM010000006.1:0-21970 GCA_964501085.1 uncultured Methanosarcinales archaeon
GTAATACTTAAAGTTTGATATGAAATTTAATATCAGAAAAAGTTGTAGCCTCGTATTGGTCTATTAGAGCTATTCTTCTAATCCCTCTTCACCTTATATTTCTCCATCACCCTCTTTGAAGTCGCCCATGAACTTCGTGCAAACTCTGGAAGCTTCCCATGTTTACGAACCCAATCCTCAAGAAACCTGATTGTATATGGGTCAGAGGGATACCCACTCCCTATTCTGATACCCACCTCTTTTTCAATTTCTTTTATAAGCCTGTCCCTGTGCACCTTTGCAAGAATGGATGCTGCTGACACAATAGGATATTTTTCATCTGCATTGTGTTCTGATTTGATTACTATCCTCGCTTTACACCTCTTTTTTATATTCTCTGCAAAACGCTCTGGGTTTATATCTGCAGCATCCACAAAAACGTAGTCAGGCTTGAGATTTTCAATAACTTTAACATAGCATGCAACCATTATCTCATTCATGGTCATCACCTTTCTGAGTTCATCAATCTGGGAAGCACTGACCACAAGGACATAATGCTTATCTGCAACCCTCTTGATTTTATCCTCAAGCCATTGTCTCTGTCTTGGTGTGAGTTTCTTGGAATCCTTTATATTCAGCTTGTTTAGAACATCAAGCTTGTTTTCATTTAGCTCTACACCTGCCACACACATAGGTCCAAGCACAGGACCTTTTCCAGCTTCATCGATTCCTGCAATCATATCTGCATTATATAGTGAACGTTGAAACAACGTATTATGTTATTCATTCTTCTTAAAGGTTTTATTATTTAAAAAAAGTAAGCTATAATTTTTTACTTTTCTTTAACTTCATCAAAGAAACTACTGCCATTAACCCAATTACAGCAACAATATATCCAAATCCTGGAGAACTCTGGGTTTTTATGGGTGTGGATTCAGCAGGAGTAGATTCTTCAGCTTTTGGATGATCAGAGGCATTTCCGGGAAAGGTTAATGCATTGATTTCCTTGATATTTGAAAATCCATCATTATCTGAATCTAGATTTTCTATAGCTGAGAAATTTTTATTTTCGTCATATGCTTTTCCAAAGCTGTTTCTCTCTCCTCCACCACTTTTAGATACATGACAGACTCCACAGGTATCAAGCCTTGTGTTTTTAATCTGGGGATATTTCTGTTTCATATCTGTGAGATAATGAGACCTCGCTGTTGCTACAGGCATTACCGATACCAATAGAATTGCTATTAAAATTAAACAATATTTCCTGCTCATAGAGTAGTGATGCCATAATAATCATATATTAAGCTTCCTGTTTCAGTATGTTAACAACAGATATTATAAAGTCTCCAATCCTAACTGAGCTCGGCGCCTTTAGAAAAATGTTTTTATTCTTATGTACAGTTTCACTTAAATTTTATTTATATACAAGCAAATTTTTATACGTTATGGACATGAGCGAAAATATATCAATACAGGAATTAATAATCCCTGCGATATGACACACCTGCAAAATATCCTTATGCGTATAGGTTATAATGACACACAGATTATTGAGCTATTGAAAGCGCTACTTAAAGAGATTGGTTTTGATGAAATCAAGAAAAGGGTTGAGCTAAGTAAAGAAAAAAAGGATACTTCCGAGTTAATAAACTGCTTAAAAGAACTAATACTCAGTCTTGAAGATAAAGGCTACTACCGACCAGATTATCCTGCTCAACTCATCAAGCTTCTTGTCAATGGTCTCAATCATAAAGGTGAAGATATCTTTGCAGTATTACAAGAATCCAGCATAGCAGAGGAAGAAAAGAAGAAGGAAATGGAAGTTCTCGCTTCCTGTGCTGCAATCACACAGCTTGGCTACATTCTTCTCAGCTGTCTGGTATCAGAGGTGAAGTCAGCTACTGCAGGACCACATGTGTTTCTTATAATAGATGGCTTCTCTCCTGATTCAAAAATATTTGTGGATTTCAGCATCGATTCCATAAGAGAGATAGACCTCTCCTTCTACAGACAGAAGGGGGATCGCTATTATCTTAGAAAAGATGTAAAAATGGATGACGAAACTCTCAGCCTGCTTACAGAGTACTACTCATTTTTCCAGGTAACCACTGGTATTGGTTTGAGTCATAGCATTCATAACAATATGGGTATTGCTTATGATACTGTTGGGAGATATGAGGATGCCAAGAAAGAAATAGAGATAGCTATCGTAATGAACCCTAGGTATGCGGAAGCCTATAACAATCTTGCTGTCACCTTATATAAAATGGGAAAGAGCGAAGAAGCAATTAATGCCCTTAAAAAGGCTATTGAACTCAACTCAGAGTATGCTGAAGCTCATAACAACCTTGGGAATATCTTTGCCAGCTTGAAAAGGTATGAAGATGCCATAAAAGAACTCAGACAGGCTATAAAACTTAACCCAGGATTTGCAGGTGCCCATAACAACCTTGGGAGTATATATGCTGAACAAAAAAGAAACGACGAAGCTATAAAGGAGTTTAAGGAGGCTATCAGATTAAATCCTGAACATGCCTTTGCTCATTACAATCTTGGAAGTTTGTATGCAGAGCAGGGAAAGCATGGCGAAGCCATTAAGGAATTTGAAGAAGTACTTCGGCTTGACCCAGAATGTACAGAGGCTTATTACGCAATAGGTTGGGCGTACTACCACATGGGTAGCTATGATAAAGCTATTAATAAATGGGTGAGAGGTGTTTATCTCGATCCAGATATGCTTGATTCCATACCATCCAGCCTGATGCTCAAGGTGAGACGGGGAGTTTCGAGATTGAAAAGAGGTTATTAGATAGGTTTATAAGCTTCTCCTCCCTTTTCTGTGATATGGAAGTACTCGCTGATGTTGGTGGAAGACCGGGGTATGACTGTGGTGGTTTCTGCAGGTACTGTTACTTCAGAGGTGTAAAACAAACCCCTGCTTTCGGATGCAAACACTGTATGCCCTTCAAGAAAGGCTGTAATTACTGTACGATAAGTGTGAGAGAAGGATATTCTGGCTTTAAACCGTTATCATTAGTTATGCAGGAGGTAAATCAAGCGGTTTTTTTGAATAAAAATATATCCAAGTTCAATGTGAGCGGAGGAGGAGATGTTAGCTGTTATCCTGATCTTAGAGCCTTAATACAGTTTCTTTCTCAGTACAAAAAACCCATACATCTTGGTTATACAAGTGGTAAGGGTTTGAGTAAAGAGGATGCTCTTTTCTTCATCGAACATGGTGTAAACGAAGTTACGTTCACAGTCTTTGCCACAAATCCAGAGCTAAGGCGGAAATACATGAACGATAAGAAACCTGAGGAATCCCTTGAAGCACTTCGAATCCTAGCTGAGAGTTGCGATGTGTATGCAGCGGCTGTGCTTATACCTCATGTGAACGATGGAGAGGTGCTATTAAAAACATGCTCTGATCTTGAAGAAATGGGGATTAAAGGTTTAATACTTATGCGTTTTGCCAATACCTATGAACAGGGTTTGATTCTTGCCAACTCTCCTATTATCAATGGCATAGAGCCCCATACCCTTTCAGAGTTCAGCGCCATAGTCAGAGATATTAACCAGCAATTCAAGTTCAGGGTCACAGGAACACCACTTTATGACCCTGAAATCGGCTCCCCTTTTGCCATAAGAAAGGATAGCAAAGCTCTTTCAAGATTGCCAGAGATAAAAAAGGAAGCCACTCTTATCACCAGCAATGTGGCGTTTCCTTTCCTGAAAGAAATCTTTGACAAACTTGGGGGTATGGTTAACGTAGTAGCTGTGAAAAAGGATATTGGGTGTTTGATTACTATAGAGGATATAAAAGCGCTTGACCTGTCTCAGATAAAGGAGACGGTATTCTTTCCAGGCAGGAGCTTTGTCCACGACCCTGAGATCAAGAACGTGTTATCAAGGGATGGGGTGGATAGGATAATAAGAAGGGGGCCTGATATGCTCACAGTGGATGGAGAGATGAGCATCTCCATGACCAAACAAGAGGTTATATCAAAAGAGGTGGAGGCTTTTACCGAGCTTATCCAGATGATAAACCTGCTCGGAACATAGCTTTTTCTTCTTTCTTCATGTACTCCCGAAGAACAGTGGTGGCATAACATCCTTTTGGTAAGCAGAATTCAAGCACGAGTTTTGTCATTCCCTCGTTAATCTCATCCTCTGCTACACTGAACTCTGGTTTTGTATATAATATGATTTCCCTTCTCAAGCCTTTTGAGGCAAGCTCTGGCATGGGTTTAACCCTGAAACCCTCAAGCTTTATATTTAACTCTTTTATTACCTCATGCTCAATCTCACCTGGCTTACCTTCTGCAAGCTTACTCTCATATCCTATGAGGGGGGCGGTGACAAAAGCTCTTCTTCTCTTTATTAGATTGTTTATTCCTTCCAGATTCTGCTTTGTAACCCTCTGCAGACGGGAGACATCAGGTAGCCCCATTTCATTCTTAAAACACACAATGTCTCCATCATAGGCTTTATGTATCCCAAGACCTGCTTCAATTCTTCTACTCAGAATGATATTGAAGATATAGGACTGGTAGGCATGCAGGAACATCCTCCTCAGGTTTCGAGATAGTACCTTGAAGGCACCAGTATAGTCCTCAGGATGAGAGACTAAGTAATGCATCATTGCTCTCTCAAATCTGAGATGAAGAGGAAATATTCTGAGCCCTTGCTTGAAATCCTTTGTATGCCATACAAACTCACGTGCTTTTCTTGTTTCCTCTGGTTCGTCAGGAAATGGATAAGCTATATACATAAGAGCAGCTTCCCTGAAATCTCCTTTTTGAATAGCAGCTCCTACTATATGAGTCACAGGCCTTGTCTCCCCGAACCTCTGCACACCAAAGAAATTGGGTAAGCCATTCTCAATCTCAGATGTTATGGCTTTCACTCTTGACAGGGTTTCATCTATGGATAATGGGATTTTTCTAATAATGATTCTGAACCTGTTTCCCCAGAGGTCGCCAAGACCAATCTTCTTTTTAGAGCGATAGATTATCCTTAGATCAACGTCCTTTAACTTAACCCTTCCAATATCCTCTTCTCCTACCTTCCAGAGACTTATATTTTGCTTGGTAACTGCACGTTTATCCTTGGTACCTGCCCAGCTAATCCTGTTCTGACTTATTTTAAGTATGCGGGAAAGCTCACGCATAAGATGATGCATATCCCAGTTCTTTTTTGTGAGCTCAACTATGAGATAATCACCCTCATCTTCCCTTACCTGTGTGATTTCTTCTACCTGAAAATCCTCTATCTGTTGTCGAATGATCCCCCCAACTCCAGGGGTTCTGGTGTAATATAACCCAACACCAATAGCGTTTGAACATATGTTCAGTAGTTCGCATGCCTTCATGATAAAACACTACTATGTTGTTTAAAAAGTAAATTTTCTTCGTTTGTATGCAGATAACTATAAATCAAAATGCAATATATTATAGCATGGCAAGAAAACTGAAACCCAAGGACTTGGATATTCTGAGAAAACTGGCTCCAGAGCTCATAGATCCAACATGCCAGCATGCAGGACATGAATTCAGGTCCGTTCTTCCACCTGTATCCATGCATGTTTCCAGAAGCTATGAGGATTTTAAACAAAGGCTTATGAGGCTTTCAGAAGAGGAGCTGAAGTATCTTGTCGATCTTATTCTTGATGGAATGGAGAGTCTTCATTGTGTTAGAAAGGAGCATGTGGATGCTTTAATAGAGGTTGTAGGAGTAAGAATTTCAAAGGTAAAAGCAACTGAACTGCTTGAGCTTTACAAGTTCATAGGTGATTGAATGCCCCATGTAATGGAGCTCTTTGGTAAGACAAGAGTGGTTGTGAAGGATGGAAAGGTTGTTGAGGTAGGTCAGCCTATGGCACAGTGGTGCCCGGTATTCAGCAAGCTTGCTCAGGTTTCAGAGCTTACCTCTGAGGAAGCAAGAAAGAACATGGAATATCGCATCCGTGAGTTAGGGATGTTCACTCCCAAAAGAAGATTTGATCATGGTGTGTTTGTGAATTTTGGAGCAAGTGAGATTATGATGACCGCTCTTAGAAGAGGTCTCCTTGACTCTACAGTTACTGTTTGTGATGGAGCAGGTAGTGTGATTGCCAGCGACCCTGATCTCGTTCAGGGGATGGGAGCATTGATGTCAGGGCTTATAGAGACCGAACCCATCCCAGAGATAATACGAAAAATAGAGGCAAGAGGAGGTATTGTGGTTGATAAGCAAAACGCTGAAATCAACCAGATAAAGGGTCTCAGAAAAGCATGCGAACTTGGGTATAAAAATATAGCTGTGAGCGTGGTTAATCTTCATGAAACCACTACTTTAAGAGCCATTGAGTCAGAATATAATATCAATCTGATATTAATTGGTGCGCACCTTACAGGAATTCAGCATAGAGAAGCTTCAGAATTCATAACGCTACTGGATATAGTCACAGGATGTGCCTCAAAAGTTATTCGCAGTATGGTCAAGCCAGTCCTTCAGGCAGGTACCTCTGTTCCCATGTTTGCATTAACGCAGAAAGGAAAAGAGCTGATTCTTGAGAGGGCAAAGGAAATTGATTCTCCTCTTCTTGTAAACACCACAAAACTGCCTGTGCTGCCAGAGCATAAACAGCCAAGACCATTAGGATAAGATTAAGCATGAGTTGCATTTAGATGCTACTATGGAGCAGGCTTTATACTAACTCTCAACAGAACTCTTGTTTATTATAGCATTCAAGGCCTCTATAAACTCATCATCATTCATTTTCAGAGCGTTTTTAAACTCATCATCACCCATTTCCATTCCTTTGTCAGTAAATTTTTCCCCAATGATTTCTTTAATCATCTCATAGTCATTATAGAAATATTCCTGAAGCAATGGCATGATTTTATAAAACCAGACATGTTTCAGTTCTTCTAAATTATTAACCATAAAATAGCTATGCCCTATCTGACGTTCTCTGTCATGCATGTTAATTTTTTGGTTCATCGAAATTAGAAGTTCTTTTAAGTTTATACCATCAACTTCAGTTAATAACTCGGCTTTAGGCCACATTGGATAAAAGTCAAATCTCCTTCTCAAAGCGATATCTAAAAGAGCTATGCTTCTATCAGCAGTATTCATTGTTCCAAGTAGTAGTACATTAGGAGGTACTCCAAACTTTTCCTTGGAATATGGAAGTTCTGGAGTAATTTCATATTCTTCTCCCAATCTCTTGTCTTTTTCTATAAGTGTTATAAGTTCACCAAATATTTTTGATATGTTTCCTCTGTTAATTTCGTCTATGATTAACAAAAATTTGTCTGCATTTTCAAAAAGCTCTTTTTTCTTATTTTTATCCAACTTCTCGTATTCTTCAAAGAAATCTCTAAAGAATCGCCTACTTTTTAAATTCATAGATATAAGATTGCTTTTTTCAATCGCATTTTTTATAGCTTTTTCACATAACCTCTTGAACAAGCCATCTTCAATCTCATAATAAATCTCTTTCTTTCCCTCTTTATCAGTTTTTGGTTTTATGCCTTCAATAAAATCTTCATAAGAATATGACTGGTGAAAAGTTATAAATTCACTTTTATACTGAGCTTTAACCTTGTTTGCTAAATATGTTTTTCCTGTCCCAGGCGGTCCATAGAGGATTACATTTGGGTTTTTATTTAAGAGATTTATAATATCTTTTACATCTGTATTTTCTTCTTCATTTCTATTTGACATGTTTATCCCCATAGCATAGTTACAAATAATGTCCCAATCTTTTTTCGTCAGTTTAATAACTGTCCTATTAATCGCAATATTTTTTTCAAGTTTATCTTTAATAGGTTTTATATCTAAAGGAGGGTCAAAAATTTTTATCCACTTGACTGGTTTTGTATGAGGATACTCAAGCTCTTTTTTAAATTCATATTCACCAGTAACCTCGCACAGAGCATTTATGTGAAAACTTTTATCATAGACAACAACTTTATCCCCAGGTTTAATCTCTAAAAAATCTTTAATGATACCAGCCCATATAGCAATTTGCTTATATGTATATTCTCCATCATCGAGCTCTTCCTCGTAGCAATCCTCAATTAAAACCTTTTTTATTAATTCTCTATCTGGATGTTTTGTTATATCTCCATAATCAGTTTCTCTCAAATCCGTTTCGTAACACCATCCAATAGCTATCAAGTCATTTTCTCTGAATTCATCCCAGTCCCAAGCATCTTCCCCAGGTGAAATTTTCCAGTATCTTACTCCAGCATCTCCCTCATACATTTCTTCAACTCCTCTTCATTTTCGCTCAAATCCATCAATAAATTTATTGTCATTACACATATTTTTTTCTCATCACTGTAGAATTCCTTCTTTATCGGTTGCTCGTAATCCTCATATTCTGGGTAAACAAGCACAGCTTTGGGAGAATCATACTTCGTAACATAAGCATAGATTTGATACATGTCTCCTTGTGAAACTCCAAGTTTGCGCTCTTCTAAATCTAACTTCTTATATTTCGCATCTATAATAAGCCTGTAATCTTCCCCCTCTTTTAGCATTATATCTGGTTTTAGCTGGAAAATTCTCTTATTATTTTCATCTGATACCAGATATTTCTCTGTCTTTTGTATTAGAATCTCAGAATGCCGATACTCTTCTGGCAAAATATCTTTTTTATGCCTTTTCATGAACTGTGCCAGAAAATCTTCAAAAAGTTGATTCATATCTATTAAAAAAGCATATATCTCTTTTGCCTTTCGCTTCTCTAAATAATCAGGATACCATATTCTTTGTATGAACATTTTAGCCATGTTAAAAGCTTGCTTATAGTGTTCATTCAATCTGTTAAACGTAATTTTATCAAGGTCTGAATCTGTTATCTTATAATAATCCACATCTGAAAATAGAAATTTCAAATCCCTTAGTAACTTTTTATTAATGTCATTTTTTGAAAACTTTGAGAGAAGTTCTACTGTAAACTTAAAAACATGGTTCAAAAGATTATTTTCAGAAAATTCATCATACTCGATATAAAATTTCTGTTTAGATATAAAATTTGTAGTAACATGTTTATGCACTAAAAGCTTGCCTCTCAAAGCTCCAGAGGTATTCTCCTCAACTATAATGTAATTCCTGTAAAATCCCTTCCTGACGATCTCTAAAAGATTTTTTGAGAATAGATATATCAGGACTTCAAAAATATCTGTATCTTTTAATTTTTCAAAAACTGCTGTAGCGTCCCAGTCTTTAAGTTTTAAACCTGCATAATTCAGCATATAAACCAAGTTTTTGATCGCCTGTTTTTGTTTTTCTTTCTTGTTTTCATCTTTACGATAAATTTTAGGAATAATTTGAATAATCTTTCCTTTTATATTTATTAACCCCGTATATTGCTTAGCCGTAAGGGTGATTTTATCATGTTGAACCTTTGTTATTTTAAACACTTTATTTTCAAAACTTTTATTAATTTTCTCTATTTCTTTTAGATATTCAGCCTCGAGATCAAAAGATTCATGTTCAAAGCAAGTTATAGATTCATTCATTTCTATAACCTAAAAGTAAAGAATATACATCTATTTTTTGGTTTTAGAAAATCAGAAAGTTAATCTGTTGTATCTTATTACACAGCACGAACTTTCCGAGCGTAGCGAGGCGCATAATTTTAAAATTTGACCAATGATTGATACGCATCAGAATTGTGATTAACTACATACTCTAATTCAGATGCAAATTGGTTCAAATTTCTAAACTCACTAAACTATCCCACCATTTCTTCTCTCTATTTACCTCACTTAATGTGTTATTAAACCCAAGTACTGGATGTGGAAGAGGTTTTTCATCATAATTATAAACTTTTTTCCATTCAACATGTCTAATATGACCAAAAAATGCACCACCAGAGAACAGCGAAAGGCTTTTGTCATGATTATATTCGCCTACACACTCAGTAATTCCCAGAACATAGTGCCAGCCATTTAATACAACTACAACATCATCCTTTTCCATCTCATAGCAGAACATATCAAATTGTCTTACCCATAATCCTGAGATTTTGTTTTTTATTGATTCTGGTGTATCTATCCAGCTCTGTTTAAACACATCAGGGTGATCAAGACCAATAATCTTATTTTCTTTTGCATAATCCCAAAGACGTTTTTTATCTCTTCCACCATAACTAAGGTGCATAATGTAGAAATGGTCTTTTTTATTTTCGTCTAATAATGATTTGAGCTTCATACTCCATTAAGATATATAATATATTATTTAAATATTCTTTCATTATGATTGCAAGGGTACGTTTTTCAACAATCTATCCAGCAGTGCATTTATTAATGTTAGATTTGTTTGTGGGATTTAAAGTTAATTTATGATTGTCGCATATTTGTCCTCTTATATGCGACCTTTTTGAGTACCTGACATCAATCAATAAAAAACGAAAACGATATTCCCAAGTCCGTTAAGGATAGAGAACTGGATGAAGGCACAGCCTTTGTTGTCTTGCATCCACAAGAGAGCAGGAACCTCTTGCTTAGCGTAGAGGAAGCTCAAGCTAATGTCTCTGCCAGCAGTGCAACAGCGTATGCAGGGAAAATCCTTGAAATACTTATACCATACCTTTGAGAGAGCATAATACTTTCAAACCCAAGATTTTGAGCAACTTTATCTATAAGGAACTCTCCTATACCACATCCTACTATTCTGTCCAAATCATGACGTTCTGCCACACTCTTGATAGCATTGGTGATATCCTCAACCTGTTTCTGCATAAATTGAGATGCAATACTTAGTATCTCTTTCTCCCCAAGCTCTCTCAAATCTGAGCACACCACTCTTGCAATTCTTCTTTTTGCATCCTCTACTGTTTTTGGAGCATTATCAGGAGTATCGCAGGTGTAATCCTCCTGAGATATCATGTTGAGCACGAGATAAACATCCGCACTAATGGCGAAGAGTTCAGAAGCTATGCGCATGTCTCCATTCAAATCAACTTTATTCAATAAAGTAGCGATATTCGTGCGCAATACCCCTGAATACACAAGCTCACTTCGTTTCAAGCGCTCAAAATCCGTCTTTGCCGCCTTAATAGTGCCATTCTTGATTGGAATGATATCTGTGGTTGTGGAACCTATATCCACGAAGATACAATCCTCATACTCCTTTGCCACTATCAATGATGAAGCTATCCAGTTGGCTGCTGCGATCTCCTTTGTTTTATCTCTGGTAAAATGTCCATGGCAATCAAGAAAATACGCATTACTAAAAACTTTGTTCACAGCATCCACTATAAAGGAGATTCCAGCAAACTTATCAGGAAAACAGTCAGCAAGCTCTCCTGTCATCACCACACCCACCTTCTCTGGTCTTAAGTATGCATATCTCTCAAGAATCCTCAAAAGATTGGTGTTCTTCCATAGAGGTAAATAATGCAGTTCTGCAAGCTTCGCATCACTCGACGCTATCTTGGTGTTTGCTCCCCCTATATCTATACCTAATATCATGAAGCTTGACTAAAAATCCGTCATTATTCTGTACTGATCAATCTCTGGCTGTTTAAGTTCTTCAATGAACTGCTCTGCCATAAGACGTATATCCTTTGCTTTTGTGATGGCTCTTCCTACGATAATGATATCAGCACCAGCTTTAATCGCATCCCTGACATTCTCCACTCTAATACCACCTGCAACAGCCACCAGCATCCTCTCCGCTAACTTCTTGAGTTCAGCTATATCCCCCCACCCATGCTCTCTGCTATCTTCTACATCAATAGCTCTGTGAAGCTCAACAATATCTGGCTTAACAGAGAGTTTCTTGATAATCTCTATTGGAGATTCAACGTTCAGAGTATCCAGAACAGCATAAATGCCTGTTTTCTTTGCCTCTCTTATGGCTTTTTCAATTGTTGGGAGAGGAGCGAGCGCTGAGATAACAACAGCATCTGCTGCCGCATCAGCCACCATCCTTGCTTCAAGATTGCCTGTATCTAAGGTCTTTAAATCCGCAACAACAAAAGCATTGGGTCTGACTTCACGGATGGCTTCAACCACACCTACTCCATACCTCTTAATTAAAGGAGTTCCTGCCTCAATTATAAGATGATCACTCTGTGGTATTTGCTTTAGAATGTTCTTAACAGCATTGATATCAGGTATATCAATGGAAACCTGAAGATATGGAGGGTCCCACAGTCTAATAACCTTGAATCCCATAATGGGATGCATGGTACGATCCTTTTCGTACATCAATGTCTTCAAATCAGGAAAACCTTTCATCGCTCTCTCAATTGCAAGTCTTGTGGCACCGTAGTTGTAACGGTATATCTTATAGTAATCCTTGGCATCAGGGTGGATAAACACACCTGCAATAATTACGAGATCATCTATCTGGTCTTCAGGTATCACACCTTCCTGCACCGAGTCTGCCACAGCCCTTGCCACAGCATTCTGGGCTGGACCGAATATCTGGGCTGCCTGCTCCATATTCTTTATCGTTACCTTTGGCACTATCAGTGTGACAGGCTTTGTTAGAAGGTTAGGTCTTATAACAGAGAGAAGAGGTGTGTGTCCATAGGAAAGATGAGTGAATCCAGTAGCAAACGCCTGCCCCACAGGACCTGTTTTATCTCCCATAATTAAATCAATATGAGCCAGTTCTGGTTCTTCACCAATCAGTGCTTCACCTACTAAAAACAATATCGCACCTCAAAGCTCTTACATAGATATGTTGGTATATATGTATTTCTGCAACATGGAAACACATGATAAGCTATCGTATATTCATCAGCAAATCAAGACCTCTGTTATTTAGTCTGCAGTGGTCTCCATCCACCACTGCATAGCACATTTTTACAAGAAAATCAAGCTGGAACTTCAGTTGCTCCTCAGTTAGATTGAGTTCATTCATTAGCTCCTGTTTTGTTTTCCCATGCACCCCTATGCACTTGATGAGCTTTCTCCTGAGCGGATTTTCAAGAGTTCTCAACATCAACCTGTGCTCATAGGGTGTTCTCGTTTCTTCACATGCATTCTTTTGTTGTGAATCGATATCTTCCATCTACCCCTACCTCTTGTTCTTGTGCTATTCAATCGTATACCCTTAAGAGTTCCTAAATATGTTGCATCAAGCAGATAAACCTGGGCATTATCAAGCTCAATAGCATTGTTGTTAAGCATGGGTCCAAGCAGTTCTTCATCAGGTTCATTGAACACCACACCACCACATAACTGATTGAACGCAGGCATAATTATCACCTCAGGGTTTTTCCACTCGCTTAGATTATACCTGCACCTAATAACTTTTTCAACAAAATGGGTACGTATCCATACAGGCTCAGACATCCCGTAACCCAGAGGATCAATTAGTCTTACAATGGGATGATTATGGGACATCACAACAGTGGATGCTGAAAATAATTCTTCCCTAGGCCAGGCATGACCATGAAAATAACCCACATCATCAAGCACAAAGCCTTTCATGCTATGCAACCTTACATTGGTAGGAATAATATCACCAAGATTGCCATCATGATTCCCAGGAACAATCTCGACAGAAGCATAGCTGGCTAATTTCTCAAGAAACTCCGGTATTTCATGCTTTTCCTGCCATGATGGTAATATATTATGCTTGATATCCCCAAGAAGCACTATCTTATCTGGTTTCACCCTGTTGATATAATCAAGGATACGAGTTACATGCTTTTGTGTCTGGCTTGGGATATTCACCCCGCTATGGTAAAGCTCTCTTTCAATGCCTATGTGGATATCCGCAATTACTAATGTTTTCAGGGAGTTTTCAACGATTAGAGCAGGTTCATCCAACAATGGAGTTATCATCTCTAAACCTTTCGAAGTATACCAATCTTGGGCTCGTAACATCTTCCTTCTGACATAAGCTGTTTGATGCAATCCTCCACAACATCTGCATCAATACCATGGGATAGAGCGGTTTCAAGAACCTGAGAATAGGGAGCACCTTTCCCTGTGTCCAGTTCATCAAGAATGCCTGCTACTATCTCCTTAGGGTCGGTTATCTCCTCAATCTCCTTCTCCACAGTTTCCTTTTCCTCAACCTCAGCCTTCTCTGGATACTCTTCTTCAGCTTTCTCTGGATACTCTTCTTCAGCTTTCTCTGGATACTCTACCCTCTCGCCTGCAATGGTCTTGAGCGCACTGTAAACTGCGGTTTTTATTTCGTTTATGTAGTATTCCATGTTTTTATAGTGCTTCATGGCTCTGATTATGCCATCAATCAGAACATCATCAACCCCTTTCTTATGTAAAATCTCTTTCAGGTTTTCCTCTGTTTCACCCATCACTTCCTCAATGATTCGTATGCGCTCAAGGGTTCTTTCAGCAGTATCAAGTACCCATTTATCCCTGAGCTTTTCATCAGCTATATTTACTTCTTCCGGTCTTATTAGCGTGCGTATGTTTCCATTCTCTAAATCAAATTTTCTTGCCTTACCTACTAAAGCTACATAGGAAGGAATCTTGAGTTCAGATAAAAAGATGGCTGCATCAGGCTGATACTTTCCTGCATACACTGTAAACACTCCTGTAGGGTCAGCGATTCTTGCTCTGAAAATGGCATTATCCTCTCCCACCTTTTCTACTTCAGTAACCACTCCCACAATAAAAAGACGGTTGCATTTCACTCCTGTTGGGGTGATGATATAGGCAGGGGATCTCTCATCACTACCGCTTAGATAGAGGGTGGAGATATTAAACTCATGTGCAAAGATTCGCCATGCAATTTCCCTGTTAATCATCTGTTCCATACTAATCATTATGAAGCAATCTAGATGCCCTATCCTTGATTTCATCCGAGGGCACCCATATCCTGTTCGCCACAAGCGTTGCCCCGAACTCTCCTTTTGACATATTACCTCTCGCCCTGAATATCTTTCCTATCAGCTTCTTTTTTATTTCATCTTCCACAGCCTTAAGCGACATGGCTTTTTTTGCCATTTCTCGTGCTTCATCAATGGTAAAACCACATACCTGTTGTGTAAGTTCGCTACCAAGAATAAGCGTTAATGCACCTGTTCCATCATCCATGATAGCTTTAATTCTCATATCCATTATCTCATTCACCTTACCATGCACCTTGCATACACCTTTCTGGATAACCCTTAAACACTCTGAGCATCGAGTTATCAGCCCAGACCCAGGTCTCACAGAGATGATATTTCCTTCTACTGTAACATCAAACGCACCATCTCTTCTGATGAGCTTGCCTATGAGGATTCTCTCTGGTTTATAACATATTTCCTTATCTATCTTCCTCACTGTACTGTTTTCGTTGATATTCAGCGTGGGAACACCACGAAATAAACGAACATAGGTATTCTCCACCTCAATCACATTACCTTCAACCAACTCAGGCAAAGTAACCCATGATATTATGGGTAGTTTGGTATCCTCATCTGCAACAACACCACTCACAACTCCTGTGCCGTTTTCATGCTGTATGCTAAGGATAACAAAGCACGTATGAACATTCACATCCCCATCCCTCAATTCAGAGAGTTTTTTTAGCTCACTTTTATGGCTTTCAATGCTCATGTTGAGCTTTGTGACCTTTGATTTTCTACTAAGGTTTATCATAGGTATGTTCTGCCATCGTTTCACATAGGCATTGGTGATTTGCACCACATCCCCTATATTAAGCTTGAAGTCCTCCCATGCGGTAAAGCTTCTTGCAGCGGTCTCATCTGATATGACGCCTGTAAAAACAATTTTTTCCCCATCCTTTAAATGAATGTTTTTCCTACTGAGTTCCAGAATTTTTCCTTTCACCTCTATGTTGCGATCCCCTATCTTAATCTCCTTGAGTTTTAAAAACCTGCTTCTCTCTGCATATTTTCTTATCAGGCTTTGTTTAGCTTCGCTCAGAGATACCCTGTATTCAAGAAGTGTTTTCAGTTCCTCAGCTATACTTTTATCATCTATTTGATTATCAAGCGCCCTTTTTATTTCCTCAACATGGGGCGCAAGTTCAGATTGCATCATTACACAATAAACTTAAACGATAAAAAACTTTATGAGAGCAGATGAATATTTCCGACCCTGACCCTGTTCAGGTACTTCTCTGCAGCATGCAGGCACTGCATCGCAAGTTCTTTTGAAGTTAAAGGCATGTCCTCCATACAGAACATGGGATAGAAGGCAAGAAGGGTGTAGGGAATGTTTTCATTCAGGGATGAGATAAATTCTGCGATATGCTCTACCTCCTTCACCTCTACATAGCCAGGGATAAGAAGGGTGCTTGCAGTAAGAAAGGGTGGAGTTTGCCTATGCATGCCATAGTTAGCAAGCCATTCAAAGTTTTTAAGCACATGCCTGTTTGAAACTCCACATAAGGCAATATGCAGGTTTTCATCCCATGCCTTGAGATCAAACTTTATAGTACCTCCGCTTTCAAGAGAGAGTTCAGCAGCTTTTTTCAAGTAGTTTCTGGAGATATTTCCATTTGTTTCCCAGCATATCCTCAATATCCTTTTACTCTCCATGGCGAGCTCTGAGGTGGCTATGGCATGGGGCATCTGAGGAGAGGGGTCACCTCCAAAGAAACAGATGCATGAGGTTTTCTCGTCTACATGCTCAGCAAGTTCCTTAGCACTCATGTAGTCTGAAAGCTTTCGATAATGCCAGTTCTGACAGAAGAGACAGTTGAATGAGCAAGCCCCATAGAAAACTGCAAGATTCTTATAACCATACTCTACTCCTTGAGAATAGGAGTATTCTGGATAACCTGCTTCACTTCCACCAGCACAGAATTCTATGGCAACACAGTTGGTTGGGAGAGGGTCATGATAGCACTGAACAATGCCTTTCTCAGGCGTGCCAGCAAGGTGGATTAGCCTACCATCTATATTCTTCCTCAGACCACAGTATCCAAGCTTACCTTCTGGGATACTGCATTCGTTAGCACACATTCTGCATCTCACCCCTTCGCCTTTAGGAATCTCTGGTGGCAGACCAAATCTAAGCCTATTCATAGCATGTACCCTCTTTGATTTTTTCAGAGCCTGCTCTGGTCTGTTCCTGATGCAATCAGCGCATAACTCAAGAGCACTGGAAATCAGCTTAGAGGTCTTGCCGCATATAACACATCTTGTTTTCTTACCTAAACTAAACATGCTTACTGATTATTATTGAGCAGTTCATACAGAAATCTGTATCCTTGATATCTGTATCAACAATACTGTTGGAGAAATGCATAACGCATTTTATATCAGGGCAATGTCCCAAACCAAAGGTATGCCCAAGCTCATGAACTGCTTCCTTCAAGGCACGCTGTCTCAGCACATCATGCCCATTTCTAAGACGGTAGAGGGAAATTATAGCTGTGTTACCCATGGCAACTCCGAAAACAAAGTTCATATCAGGTACGAAAAGGTCAACCTCAGACACACCCAGCAGTTTCCCTCTTCTCTTAGGCATGCTTTTTACCATTTCTTTGAGAAGAGCCACAGCGTTATACTGTCCTCTTCTTGGGTTATACGAAGCTTCAGATATTGCTATGGGTTTGGCAATCCTGCATGGGTAGAGAAATACTCTTTCTAACCCTGATTTAAGGTATGCCAATAATTCATTTTCAACCTCACCCACTGGCTGAATGCAGATCTCTCTGCTGTTTTTCATAATACAAATAATGTGAATAAAAGATAGCCTATGGTCACCATTATAATGGAATGCTTCAACCCAGAAAGAATGCTCCCTTCTCCCATGGCACCAGCTATTAGTCCAGAGGTGAATCCCTGAATCAACGCACCATGGAAGAACATCCTGTTGTACTTACCCAAGGTCTCTGTGGTAAGACTGAGAGGGACTGCGCTCCTACCACCTGCTGTGGCTGTTTCACCTGCCTTCACCATTTCTGCAAGGAAGGTTGTGGAGATTATATAGATAATACCAATAAACACCATAAACGAGATATAGATTATTATAACATAAATAAACATGCTTGTTTTACGCTCATGCTTTAATTCCTGCTCTGCACTTGCATCCCTTGCTGCAACTGAAAGCACCTCACCGATATCCCCACTGGATTCATTGGCATGGGTGAGCAGGGTGATTGATCTCGCCACCAAATGCGTTCTAACACGATTGGCAAATCGTTTCAATGCCTCGCTCACTGAAACCCCCCAGTTGATATCATTCCATACCTTCTTTATCTCCTTACTCAATCCTAAATCAGCACGGGTCAATAGCTGTATCGACTCTGCAAGGGTCATGCCTGTCTCATTGGTACTGGCAAGTTTTTTCAGGAAATCTGGGAAGTGGGACTGTATCCACTCTTCCCTTCTTTTTTTGTATTCGTAAAACAGCGCCAAAGGAACTACCATTATATAGAATATGAAAACTATCTTATCATCAATATAATCAATAAAGTCTGGCTTTCTTATACCATGGAAAATAGCTAAAAACAGGTAAATTAGAGCAAGAGGTGCTGTTAATCCTAATGAATATAGGGGTTTTTCCTTAAAAAGTTTTAATGGATCCCGAAGCATCTCTTTCATTTTCAGGGCATTTCTGGATTTGATGAATTTCTCAAACTTTGGTTTTTCCTCTGTATCTGGTATGGTTATCTCACCCACAAAGCTTTTGGTCTCAAGAACTGGTGCTTCTCCTGTGGTACCTGGTGTTAAGATATTAATCATAACCACAAACATCATTGAACCAATGGGTACTACGGCATATATTATGGCATACACCATGAGTTCACTACCATGACCCATTACAGACATCATCACTCCGAGAATTATAATAAAGAGTGGTCCTGCCACAAAGGCGGTAACATATGATTCTGCTATCAAACCTAGGGTTTCAAGAAATCCTCTCTGGTCTATCTTGGCTTTGTTAAGATATTGCTCAGATTTGTCCCTGAAATATGAGGGGATATCCCCACCACTGTCTATCACTGCCAGAAGATTGTACATAAGATCTCTGAATTTTTCAGAGGATGTAATCTCACTGATATTATGAAGTGCTGTTCTCAGATCAGTTCCAAAATAGTCCATATCCCTCAGAATGATTTTCACCTCATTTGCTACCTCACCATAGGTATCTGCACATTTGCTAAGAGAACGCAGTATTTCGATGATGTTCATCCCACCTCTGCTCAGTGCATACATGAAGGTAACCGCATAGGGGAGATGCTTATCGATGGATTGTTTTCTCTCTCCAGCCTTAAAACTAGGATACACAAGGAAGAGCATGTAGGTTATACCGCCAGAAAGAATCGCAAGGAAAACTACTATAAATATCTCAATAGAGATATCCCTGTATTTCAGCATCCATGCCTGTTCAGGAGTGAAGGTGAGATGGGTTAGTCTTTCTGGAAGTCCAATAACATGTACTACAACATATGATAGAAACATCCCAAGCAAAGCCCCTACAATTCCAGCAACCACTGAATAAAAAATGGCATTTGAAACATATATCTCATATGATATTGGCATACGTGCCTGCTTCAGTGCTATCCTGAGGTCGTGATATTTATCCTTCTGGGCTTTTATCTTCTCCCCAAACAGGACAAAGGGTAAGAGCTTCAGTTTCTGGAAAAACACATCTATTCTCAAATGTTGTTCTGTCATGCTATCATGCAATATTCAGCTTCTTGAGAATCTTCTCAGGAGTGGTCTGATAATTATGAATGATGGAGGCTATGCTGTTGAAATCTGTTATTTTGTTGTTCACCATGTACTCAAGTATCTTCTGCCTGTTTGTGAGTTCTCTTTCCAGTTCCTTTTGACTCCACCCTCTCCGAATCATGATTTCATTGAGTGCTTTAGATTCACCCACTCTTAAAAATGAGTCTGTCATGGAATCCCACACAAAGATATCATTTGTTCTTATGTTCTTTGTTGTGGGGTCGATATCCGTAATCTCCACGATCTTCATATTTCTACGCACCCTTTTTCCCCGCACATAGGTCTGAGCCTGAATACTCATGATATCAAGTGCCTGAATCATGGTTCTTGGAACGCTGATGGGTGGATTCTCAAGCCTATGTATAGCACTGGCTACAGAATCAGCATGCATAGTAGAGAAGGTGGTATGACCCGTGCTCATCGCCTGGAATAATGTTAATGCCTCTTTTCCTCTCACCTCTCCAACAATAAGATACTCAGGTCTCTGACGCAGTGCTGCCCTCAGAAGCTCATACATATCAATACTGCCTCTTCCATCTGCTGTAAACGAGTCTCTTGTAACCCCTGGAATCCAGTTAGGGTGAGGGAGTTTTAACTCTCGTGTATCCTCAAGGGTGATGATCTTTGCCTGAGGAGGAATGAATAGAGAGACTGCGTTGAGAGAGGAGGTCTTACCAGAGGCTGTGCCACCTGCAAAGATCAAGCTTTTGTTATTTTCTATACATAACCAAAGATATGCCATCTCTTCTGCAGAGAAGGTGTTCCACATGATGAGATCAACAGGCGTTATTGGAATCTCACTGAACTTTCGTATTGTAAAGGTGGCTCCATGAGAGGTTACCTCTGTACCAAGGGTCATCTGGATACGTGATCCATCTGGCATGGTGGCATCAACCATGGGTTCAGCCACTGAGATATGCTTACCACAGCGCTGTGCCAGCCTGATTACATAGGAATTAAGTTCTTCTTCGGTATAGTATATGTTCGTAGGAATGTTGGTGTATTTTTTATGGTATAGATATACAGGAATATTGTAACCATTGGCTGAGATATCCTCAATCATATTATCATGCATGAGAGGATCGATTTTTCCAAAATATATGAAATCCCTTCTTACATAATATAAAATTTTTTCAAGAATTACAGGAGTCATATCAATGGCATAGTCTTTTATCAGTTCTTTCACCTTTGTTGTCAGGATTCTATCCTTGTCCTCGTCACTACTTGCCTCCTCAACAAGCAGTACATCCCTGAGTCTATCCTTAATCTCTCTTAATAATAAATCTTCAAAATCAGAGAGCTTTGGCTCAACCACATAGTACAGATTGGTGTTCTCTTCCTCATTGTGCAGTATCACCACAAGAGCGTAGGGCTCATTAACCCAGTAGCGTTCAATCTCACTGTAACCCCGAAGTCCTTCAAAAACGATTAGAGGGCCGTGGAGTGCAGGATCATATTCCTCTATCTCTTTCTTATCACTTGAGAAATATGCTTTCAGTTTTTCAAATAAGGTTTTGGGAGCATGCTTCTCTTTTTCTTTAGGATGTGTGGTATCTTCAATACTTTTGATAGCTTGAGGGCTAATACTTTCCTCTTTTTCAGAAGGTTGCTCTATTTTCTGAGGTTCTTCTATCTTCTTCTCAACTTCTTTTTCTTCTTTAGTTATTACTGTGCTTATAACCTGAGGTTCTACTCCTGAGGTGATTTCATTGCCATGTCTCTCTTCCCTCTCCTTAAGAGTTCTTTTTATTATCTTCAAAAGTCGTTTTGCAGTTTTTAGTTCCAAGGAGACATCTTCAAGGTTTTCATGCCCCTCCTTTGCTTCAAGAAGCGTGCTTTCAAGTTTTTTATAGTATGGTAAATCTTCGTCTAAAGAAGAAAGTTCATTTTCATAAAAACGTATCTCCTCCCCCTGCTTTATAAGTATCATTAATTTCTCCCTGAAGTCTTCAATGTCCAGAGTAGGATATTCAGAAGATATAGCATCTATAAAGTTCTGAATATCCTGCTCAGTAGGGGATGGCTTTTCTGCAAGAAATTCCTTAACTTTCTGGCGTATATCCTCCATATCTTTTCTTCTCTTTATGGCTTTATAATCAGGCTGATTGCCATCATTATATTAATAATAATCATAAGAGCATATAATCTTTATTGTATGGTAAGAAAATTTTAACTTCATCGGCGAAAAGTCTCCATCCGAAAGGGGGAGATGAGGGGCGATAAGTATAATTTATTACCTTACAAGGGGCGATCCAAAGGTAAAATCCTCTAACTCAACAATCTTTCTCCATAGTTCTATGCAATCGCAATCAATACCCTTAAAAACATCAATGTTTTGGCTCAGAGAAAAACTCCATATGGCTT